>NZ_JAKKRK010000030.1:0-61155 GCF_025654545.1 Shewanella sp. SM20
AATCTGAGCCATGATCAAACTCTTCAATTAAAGTTTTGTTGCTTCCGTCTTGCGACTTCAGCGGCTCAATGAATTCTGATTTTTTGTTTCTAACTAAAGAAACAAACTGTACATATTACTATGAACACTCATTGTTACATTGATTTAAATTTTTGACTGCCAACCCGAAGGTTAAGCAGTTTCGATTAACTCAACACCTGTGAGTGTCCACACAGATTTCTTGTTTTATCTTGTTAAAGAGCAACTCAACCTCGTAAGAGAACTTGAGTACCACACTGAGCGCCGAACGCTTCCAGTTGGCTAGGGCTGCGTATTCTACGCATTTCCCGTTTCGCGTCAAGGAGTTTTTTTCAACTTCTTGCTACGATTGAATTAAGTGCTTAAAAGCTACTCAATTTAACTTAACTCGTCAGCTGGCTTTCGCTGTCTGCCGTGTCAGTGGATGCGCATTATAGGGAGCAGGAGATTTTGTGCAACCCCTATTTTAAGGAAATTTGCAGTTAATTCTAATTATCTAATCTAGCCACACCATACCCACCACTTACCCCCAAAGTTATCCACACCCTGCTCGTTTTAGACTCAGTTTCAACTTAAAATGAGATTTGATGAGCCTCTATTACTACGAATAAAGCATGGAGATTCCGTTAATTCTCGAGGCCAGAGGTGGGCTCTTGATGCTACTTGTTCTGATAAATGGGCGAACGACAGATTAAAGAAACTCTTTGCCGACTTAATCAGAAATACAGGTCGTATTGCACAAAGCTGAGATTGGCCACTTGTTAGTTATGAGCTTATCTATTAAAGCTAAGTTGATTTGTCAAAGACGTCATGCATATTAAGAGTGGCATGTTTGCTTACCTATATTTAGTGACAGATAATTTAGTGGCAATAATTTAGAAGCAATAATTTAGAAGCAAAAAAATACCCGCCAATGACGGGTATTTTCTTATTCAGCTATGGCGTTAAACGCTGAGCTTATTCTTCAACAGGCGAGACCACGAACAGTAAATCGCCTTGAGACACTTGCTGACCATTGCTGTTCAGGATGCGCTCGATACGATACTTCTTATCTTCAGGGTACAGAATCGCACTCTGACGGTTAAAGCCGGCTAAGGTCACTTGCGAGAACATCTTCATCGCTTCTGTTAGTGCTAGTGTTTGATCGACCGTGACTATGTCACCTTCTTTCACGAAGTCCGCTTCACCCGGTGCAGAAGAGGTATAGAAGATACCTGCGCCTTGGGCTAACACTTTCAGTTCGTTACTTTCGCCAACACGCAGTGACTCAGTGTCTACTTCCACAGTTTCAGCGGCAGCTTCCATTTCTGCGATCAACGCAGGAATATCGAGCTCAGCCATTAAGCGTGGCAGATAGTTAGTGTCGTAAACACCTTCGTTGAAGGTACCATCTTTCAAGATCAGCTTGAGTAACGGAATGTTAGTCGCGATGCCTTTCAGCACTACACTGTCTAAGTATTCGTACAGTTTGGCAATCACATCTTCACGGTTTTCACCGCGCATGATGATTTGCGCAATCAAGCTATCGTAGTATGGCGATACTTCTTTACCTGGCGCAGCAATCGAAATGATTTCCACATCTGGATGATCTGGGAACACACACTCAGTGATCTTGCCAGGATTTGGGATCAGCTGCAGTATGCCATGGCTATCGAGCGCCGCTTTCTCAGCCGTCACACGTACTTCCATCGCATAACCAATTTCTTTCGGTTCTAACGCTGCAATTGAACGGCCAGCGGCAATATCAAACTGCGCACTAACGATATCAATACCTGAAGTCGCTTCCGTGACGGGATGCTCAACCTGCAGACGCGTGTTCATTTCCATGAAGTAGACTTCGTTTGCATCTAAGTTATAGATGAACTCAACGGTACCTGCGCCCATGTAATCGGTCGCGTCGCCTAAGGCACGGGTATAAGCCAGCACTTGTCGCTTCAGCTCATCCGGCAGCATAGTTGAGCCAGATTCTTCGACCACTTTTTGGTTGTTACGTTGAACCGAACAGTCACGCAAACCTAATACTTTCGCGTTGCCGAACTTATCACGCAGCAACTGCACTTCGATGTGACGTAGTGATGTCACATACTTCTCTAAGTACAAGTCACCATTACCGAAGGCGGCGGCCGCTTCAGTTGCGGTTTTTTGGAATAAACCAATCATGTCTTCAGGACGTTTTACAACCTGAATACCTTTACCGCCACCACCTTGTACCGCTTTAAGCAGTACTGGATAGCCGATTTCGCTCGCCACGTTTACGGCTTGTTCAGCATTGGTCAGAATACCGTGCGAACCAGGAACAACAGGTACGTTTTGCGCTTGCGATGTCTTAATTGCGTTCGACTTGTTACCCATAGTCGTCATTGAATGCACGCTAGGACCGACGAAGTTAACACCGTTATTCACACACAATGCAGCAAACTGCGGGCTTTCTGAGAGGAAACCAATACCAGGATGCAATGCATCAACCTGTTCATATTCGGCCACTTTCAGCACTGAGTATGCGTTCAAGTAACTTTCGTCCGAGGTGTTACCACCGAGACAAACTAACTTGTCGGTTTCTTTGAGCATGTCCGCTGGCACTGATGTCATATCAGGATCAGACGCCACTAATACCACATTGATATTATTGTCGTGAGCCTTACGAATAAGTTTTACAGCAGTACAACCACGGGCGTGAACCAATACTTTGTTAATTGGCTTCATTAACTTACGTGGATCGTTCTGCACGATCACTTCTTCTTCAACAGTAGCTTCAACCACTAAGGTCGACAGTGCATTGATGATCACGTCGTTAATTTTTGCCGAAGGCATTGGCATCAGAGGATCGATACCTGCTAACTGAGAGTCTAAATTGTCGCTGAATGGGTTATGGACTAAGCCCGCCATTGCGCCAGGTACTTTTGACAAGTAGTTAGACAGCGTTGCCGTTGATGGTAAGTAAGCTGGCACCACCATTTGACCTGCGAATGGCATGTTGGTACCAGACAGATAGTAAGTTTGCACCAATGGGTGAGTCACAAAACTCGCCTGCGCACCACCGGTACAGTCACCAAAACCAAACATCAGTACTGGCAATTCGTTATCACGAATAAAGCGCGTGATACGATCGTTCACCACAGCCATAGAGAATAGCGCCGCGGCGCCTTCTTTAGTCTGCATACCACCTGAACTGATAAAGCACACAACGGGTAATTTACGCTTAGCACACTCGATCAATAGTGCAGAGAATTTCTCAGCACTGGCCATATCGAATGCACCCGCTTGGAATGCGGTGTTAGACACAGCCACACCCACACGCACTTTTTGACCTTTTTCTTTAAAGTCAGCAATACCTGTGATCAAACCACATGGGCGAATGCCTTTATCTAATGCGTCTTCAATCGATAAACGGAAGCCTGGGAAGTTGAGCAAGTTAGCCGACATTTTGTCGCCGTTGATCTCTTCGAAATGGGTAAAGAACTGCTTCACCACATTTTCCCAAGTCATGTTGCCTTTACGTTTTTCGTCACGCAGCACTTTTTGGATCAATAGATCCTGATAACCCATGGTCAAGCGGTTCCAGAAGTCCTTACGACGACCGATACGCACAGGGTTGATCGCGCCAGTATACTTGCTGGTATCGCTTTCGCTATCGAAATACTCAGGCAGTAAACGCTCGAAGAAGTAAGTCAGTACCACGAATAGACTGTCGTTAAGTTGTGGGAAACCCACACTCTTCCACTGCTCTACTCGCACCAGCAAATCGGCGCGGTTCGATTGACCCATAAAATACTTGAGCCACTTATAGAACTTAGCTTTGTCGTTCGAGGTATCTTGCGTCGACAATGCATGGTCAATTGACTTGTGCAACAGGTTGTTCACTGAGTTACGTGACAAACTCTTCGACATCATGGCTTCTTTCGCGATTGACGCTAAGCTGCCCACAACGTTGTCATACAAGGCATTGAAGATCAGAATGTTATGGCATTGCCAAATAAAGTCTTCACGCAGTTCTTCATTTACCACCACGTCCAGCACAGTCAGCTGATTCAGCTCAGGCCATTTAGCTTGAGTCACAGACTTTGGCAAACTTTCTAAGTGCTGAATCAGCCCTTTAAAGTTGTTAGCCGCATTGCTCTTCCAGCGATGATACAAAGACCAGCTGATGTTAAATAACAGCGCCTTACGTGCTTTTTTATAGTTCTCTTTTGGCTCACCCAAAATCAAACGTGTCAGCATGTTACGCTCGGTAGAGACTTCGTCACGTTTAGCGACAAAGTTAGTCCACAATTTATTCAAATCTTCGTCATAAACTAGCTTGTCAGGGTTAGACAACCAAGCTTGGAACACACGGTCTTGTTCCTGTTGAATACGTGCCAACAGATCACCTTCTGGCACGCTAGCACGTGACAGACGACCATATTGCTCTTGAGAAATAGAATGGATACGGCTACGTAGCGTTAAATAACGCAAATAGCGATAGGCGCTACCGAACAAGTTATGGTGACTGGTCGGGCTCGTTGCCACAGCTAATTCTGCGTTCAGTTCCAAAGCCATCAAGTTTTTAGATGGATTAAGGAAACGAGTTAAACTGCGATCATAATGCTCACGTAAATCTTTAGATTCACGCACAAAATTCATCGCTGCACGCTCAACTGCTTCTACGCTGCTAATAATAGCGCGGCGCAGATTGTGCTGACGCTCGTCACGATCGCTCGGTGAAAAGTCGATGATACCGTCGATACAACCTGAGGTATAAAGCTCTTCTGGTGATACACCCACAGATTTCGCACATTCTTGCCAAGATAAGTTGTACTTACGGGCAATACTTTGCAGACCTTGTGGCTGGATCGTGTTGAAAATACCGTCACGCAACGACAACAGAATGTTCGCCGCCGCTAATGGAATTGCGCCACCAGAATAACCAGCACCAATTACGATACCGACTGTCGGTACGTCAACGTTGGCACTTTCTGCGATGGCTTTAGAAATTGAATGCGCTTGGTTTTGGCTGTTAGCAATTTCGCCAGCATCCGCCCCTGGGGTATCAATTAAATAGATAATAGGCATAGACAATTCGGCGAAATGACGAATTGCTTTACAAGCGGCGTAATGATGCTCAGGCATCCAAGCACCGTTAGCTGTAGTGCGTTCTTGGGCAATAAAGCCAATACGACGAGTGCGTGAACCAAAGTTCAGCTCGACCTCAGCACTGTAAAAAGAGCCCAAGTGAGTTTCCGTAATCAAACGACCTTTAAGATCGGCAATAATACGTTTTGCACCAGGACGACCTTTATCTTGGGTCGGCTGGATCACTTTAGCAACGTAACCGTCGACATCTAAAGATGCCAAGTCTTTTAAGTTTGCTTGAATAGCATCCTCATTTAAAAGACCTTTAATTTCTTCCGATAAACTCTGTTTACTGTGCTTAGGAAACAGAGAAAAATCTTTTGCCAAATGCTCGGCCTGTAAAAAAAGCGGATCGGGCGTTTGGGCTTGAGTCATGTGTTTGGGCTGATTATTGCTGGTCATCAAAAGATCCTCTGCTTAGCCTCTGAAAATTTTTAGCCAATAAATATAACTTTGTTATCCCGTCAAATGCCATTAAACTGCATAGGACGCTTTGTTCCAAATATGAGACAGTGGGAATAACATGCCAGATTTAAACGGTATGATGCTATTTGCAGCCGTAGTTAGAGCGAAGGGATTCTCCCAAGCTGCACGTGAAACCGGCCACCCAAAATCCACCATAAGTCGCAAAATCGCGCAGCTAGAAGAACAACTTGGCGTGCGATTACTACAGCGCGACACCCGTAATTTGAGTTTGACCCAAATCGGGGCACTCTTTTATCAACACTGTGATTCGATTCGCAATGAGGTAGAAGCGGCCAAGGCAGTTATCGAGAATACTCACGATGATGTGTCAGGATCATTACGCATTGCAATCCCAGTGTCATTTAGCCAAGAACTTATCGCTAACCTCTGTAGCGGATTTATGCGTTTATATCCCAATGTTGAATTGGATGTCCAGTTTACCGACAACGATATTGGTTTAGTCGGTGAAGGATATGACATAGCCATCAAATATGGCCCACTTCAATCGTCGGACTTAGTCGCAAGATTACTGTTTGAACGCCAGCCAATTTTAGTGGCAAGCCCTGCATACTTAAAACTCAAAGGCACACCCGCGACCCCAAAGGAACTCAGCCTGCACAGTGGGATTTTATTGGGGACTTCTCGCTCAGCACCAATTTGGCCATTGGGTAAAGGTTCGCGTAAAACCATGGCGAACTTTCAGCGTAAAGTGAGGGTCAACAGCCCGATAATGGTGAAGCAATTAGCCATAGATGATTTTGGCATCGCCATGTTATCCAATTCAGCCTGTAAGACCGAACTTGCTAATGGACAGCTAGTACCAATTTTACAGGAGTGGCCGATTGAACCTTTTAAGGTTTATGGGGTTTATTCGAGCCGACGCCAACTGGCCACCAACATCAGTGTTTTCTTAGACTTCTTTGTAAAACGCTTCAGCAGCCAAGAAAGCCTGCAATCCCTAATGGGTTAACGTTTCCCGTCGCATCAAGGAAGCCTGCTTCAAGAAAGCCCAATAAAAAAGCCTAGATCTGAGTCTAGGCTTTCAGTATCACGATTGATGTCAGCTAAGTAGGCCGCTTCATACGCAATTCTCGCAAGGTTTAGATACGCTATGCTTACGCGACCTAGCATGGGCTAAGGAATAACGCGTTCCCGTTTTAAGATTTCCTTAGTAATGGCTTGACGCAATGGTAAACCTGCGGCGTCGGGAATATCCATATTCATCGCAAAAAACCATACATTATCATCGAGTTCAACCCAACCGACCCACCAGCCAATGCTTGGTTCTGCTCTGACTGCATAACCGGTTTTCGCACGGATAATATAGTCAGAATTCGCTTCAGTCAGCATGGCTTGCTTAACAATACGTAAACTGCGCTCAGAAGCGTGTATCTTGTTGTGATAAAGCTTACGTAGGAAATCGATTTGCTCCGTAGCCGAAATTCGTATGCCACCATCTAACCAAAAGCTATCCAAATTTCCCGAAATATCCTCATTACCATAATCAAACGAGGCGATCATCTTCGACATACGCGCCTCACCAATTTGGCGAGCAAACTCTTGGTAGACAGGCACAACCGAATACTTCATTGCAGTAATAAGGTTATGATCACGATTCCAAGTTGCGATATCTCGACTTTTACCATCCCACTTAAAGACTTGATGTTCATCCTTTACCACGCCAAGCTCTAGCGCGATCAAACTGTTAGGAATTTTAAACGTCGATGCAGGTAAAAAACCTTGATTGGCACGTTTAAGATTATTAGTGAATCCCTGTTGCTTGTTTTCATTCCATAACACCACTACGCCTTTAGTTTGGTGCTGAGTAAAACTGGCATCCCAACTGCGGGTTTCTTGCCACTCCTTAGCTGTAGTAGATGCAAAAGTCGGCGCCACTAAGCTTGACGACACTAAAATAGACGACATCACCAGCACAGCCGATATGGTGAACAAACGCATAAAGTCTCCTTGTAGAAAAACAACCAATCCAATGAACTAAAAAAGTGATTAAGGCTATCACTTAGTGTTTTGGCATGCCCTAGCAAACTGCTGACCAATTGTGGCAAAAAAGAGGCAAACTAGACCCTATTGCACTGTTGCAGATGGATTAATGCCAGCGCCACATGATTTGTGATAGAAGATATTGGCATAAGATGACAAAGATCACTGAGCTTAACTTTATTACCCTCAGCTTGTAGTGCATACTTTTTGGCATAAGAGCCTATCCGCACGAAAAAAATAATCATTATTTCCAATGAATAACGTCTAATCACTACAGGGAAGCCAAACATGTTAAAGCCAGTGTTAACACTCATCCTCACCACCAGCTTAATGACTACAGCCAGTGCCGTGCAGTTATTTGGTGATGTTGAAGTTTCCCGCCTACCAACAGCCGAAAAAACCATAGGCGACGTAGTCACTCGCTATCAAGCACTTGACGATGGTCTGGCTCAGCTGAGCTCAAAGAAAAACGAAGTTGACGCCACCCAATTAGCGGCGCGCCAAGGACACAGATTGTGGCAACAAGCTGTCCGCGATGTGCAGTCAGGGCATTTTGACGACCGACCTTTATACTGGGCTCGCCTTGCCATGCTTAATAGTCTAAAAACCACCAGCGCCAACTTTAAAATGGCCGATTGGCAACAAGACATATTAATGAGTGCGGTTGAAAAGGCCTCACGGGGTTTTAGCGATATTCAATATGGTGATGATGTCCAAATCAAAATCTTCCTCACGGGTTTCGATCCTTTTTTCCTCGACAAAGATATCACCCAGAGTAATCCTTCAGGTCTAGTCGCCCTCGCCTTGGATGGTTTTCGCTTTGAAATTAATGGTAAAACGGCGCAAATAGAAACCGCTATGGTGCCAGTGCGTTTTGCAGATTTTGATCAAGGACTTATCGAGTCGCTATTTAGCCCGATTTATCGCGATCCCAAAACCCAATTTGTGTTCACCGTTAGCATGGGCCGAACTGATTTTGATATTGAACGTTTCCCAGGGCGAAATCGCAGTGCAGCAGCGCCCGATAACCAAAACGTACTCACTGGCGGCACTAAAACCGCACCGGTTGCCCCAAAGCTTAATGGTAAAGATTTTATCGGCCCCGAATTTGTGGAATTTTCACTGCCTGTTTCGGCTATGCAAGTCAAAGATGGTCAATGGAAAGTCAATGATAACCATACTGTCACTACCCTTGCCCGCGGTGAATTTAGTGCGACGTCATTAAACGAACTGCAAAACGAAACCTCAATCGAAGGCTCCGGCGGTGGTTATCTTTCTAATGAAATTTCTTACCGCGCCATAGTCTTACAGCAAAAGTTTAATAGCCATGCCAAGGTCGGCCACATTCACACACCAAGAGTCAAAGGCTATGACGCCGATACTGAGCAAGCCATAGTCGAGCAAGTACGCACTATGGTGATGCAGGCGGCAGCGAGTTTATAGCCAAGTCACACTGGCTGAAACTGGCCGAAACTAGCATTGTCAGATAGCGTTCGCTATGATGCGAACGCTTCTGATGTGAACGCTTAGGCAGGCTTAATCACCGATACGTTTTAAGCACTCAATTTTATCTTTAACCGACGAGATCCAACGCTAACCCTATGCTGAAACCCGCTGACTTACTCAATGCCTTACGCCGTCGCAGCAGTGAAGCACTTGCCCCGCTGACAAAATCGACGTACGCAGCCTTGGGCCAAAGCCAAGATAAGTCGCAGGTGATAACGAGTCCACCAGCACCAAATCCGGCTCAGGCGCATATTTTCACCGGTTCATCACGTCCACTCTCAACACTACAAATTCAAGTACTAGAGCGAATTGAAGCCTGTTATCAAGAGGCCGAGATATCGCTTAAGCGCACTTTTCCACGCCCAGTCACTCAATTTAGTCTAAGGGGTAAGAGCGCGGGTACGGCTCATCTGCAACAGAATCGCTTGCGATTCAATCCTGTATTGCTACGCGAAAACAGCGAGGCATTTCTGACTGAGGTCGTCCCCCACGAAATTTGTCATTTGCTGTGTTTTCAGCTTTTTGGCAAAACCAAGCCCCACGGTAAAGAATGGCAATCTTTGATGTTAACGGTATTTAAGATCAATCCGAGTACCACACATAGCTTTAATACCACTTCAGTTACGAGTCGCGATGTTGAGTATCGCTGCGCCTGTGGACCGATTCGACTGAGTATTCGCCGCCATAACAAGGTGTTGCGTGGTGAAAGTCGTTATATTTGTAAACGCTGTAAGACCCATTTAACTGCGATCTAGCGACTTTCAGCAAACAAAACTCCCACCTAAGTACGACTCAATTTGCATAAACAGCGATATTTCCCTTACCATCACGCCATAAAAGACGAGCCAAAGGCTCGCGTAGTGTTTGTTATTTTGGGATAAATTTTGAACATAGCTTCTTTAACCGTTAATTCACGGCGACTTTTGTTGTGCCTAATCACTTGGGCGGCGACCTTATCTGTGCCCGCAAGTGCCTCAGTGTCACATCCCAGCAGTTTCAGCCAAGCGAAAACCAAGTCACAGGCGCTCTACGCAGGCAGTCGCCAAGGTACTCTGCCCGCAGTCAGCTTTTACTGTGGCTGTGAAATTCAGATCAAAGGCAAATCGTGGAAACCCGATCTCGCCAGCTGTGGTTATCAAGTCCGTAAACAGGAAACACGCGCCAACCGTATCGAGTGGGAACACATAGTCCCCGCCTGGGAATTTGGCCATCAACTCCAATGCTGGCAAAAGGGCGGCCGTAAAAACTGTGCCGATAACAGTAATGAATTTAATAAGATGGAATCGGACATGCATAATTTGGTACCCGCAATTGGTGAGGTCAATGGCGATCGCAGCAACTTCCGATTTAGCCAATGGAACGGTAAGGCCGACCAATATGGCCAATGTGCTATGGTAGTCGACTTTAAGAATCGTCAAGCACAACCTCCCGCGAATACCCGCGGTAAGATAGCCAGAACCTACCTCTATATGCAGCAGACCTATGGTCTTAAAATCGCCTCAAGCCAATTAAAATTGTTTAAGGCATGGGATAAAACCTATCCAGTTGATACTATTGAGTGCAAACGTGATAACGCCATAGCGCAAACCCAAGGTAACCATAACCCCTTTGTGCAGAATGCCTGTAATGCGCCACCACAGCGTCAACAATTAGCCGAATAAGGTCGACAATGAGAGTCCCAAGAATTTATCAACCTCAGCCATTAGCCATCAATCAACAGTTGAACTTAGACGAAGATGGCGCGGCCCATATCGGCAAGGTGCTACGCATGGGCAACGGCGAACATATCAGTCTATTTAATGGCGATGGCCATGATTATCTTGCTGAAATTGTCGATGCAGGTAAGAAGCATGTCACAGTAAAGCTGCTCTCCTGTGAGGCCAATTTATCTGAGTCACCACTCAACTTGCACTTAGGCCAAGTGATTTCCCGTGGCGATAGAATGGAGTTCACCATTCAAAAATCGGTCGAGCTTGGCGTAAATACGATTACGCCGCTGTTTTCAGATCGCTGCGGTGTGAAACTCAACGGTGAACGCCTAGAGAAAAAAATTCAGCAATGGCAGAAGATCGTCGTGAGCGCCTGTGAGCAATCGGGACGCAGCCAAGTGCCCGTGGTTCGCCCAGCGATGGACTTACACGATTGGTGCAGTGAGCCGACCTCAGCGCTTAAACTCAATTTGCATCCACGTGCCGCACACGGTATCAATGGCTTAGATTTGGCGCATACCCGCGTGCGACTATTAATTGGCCCAGAAGGCGGTTTGTCGGCGGAAGAAATCGCCATGACAGAAACCTATCAGTTTACCGATGTGTTGCTTGGCCCCAGAGTGCTACGCACCGAAACCGCCTCGCTCACCGCCATTACGGCACTGCAACTCAGATTTGGTGATTTAGGCTAGACCGTCCACAGCCGTACACAGCGGTGGTATAGCCCCCCATTATCCAATAAATGCTTTTTTGCCTGCAAACGGCGACAAATAAGGAACAGATTAATGATAAAACTCGGCATAGTGATGGACCCCATCAGTGAGATCAACATTAAGAAAGACTCCAGTTTTGCCATGTTAATGGCCGCGCAGGAAAGAGGTTATCAGCTGTTTTATATGGAAATGGCCGATCTTGCCATGGTCAACGGTGTGGCGATGGCCAATATGCGTCCGTTAACTGTTTTCAATGATGCGAGCAAATGGTTTGAACTCGGCGAAGCTACAGACACGCCGATGAGCGAACTCGACGTGATCTTAATGCGTAAGGACCCGCCATTCGATACTGAGTTTATCTACGCAACTTACATGCTTGAACGCGCCGAAGAACAAGGCGTGTTGATCGTTAACAAGCCGCAAAGCTTACGTGATGCTAACGAGAAACTGTTTACCGCATGGTTTAGCGAATTCACGCCAGAAACGATCGTGACCCGTGATGCCAAACGTATCCGCGCTTTCCACCAAGCGAAGGGCGATATTATTCTTAAGCCACTTGATGGTATGGGCGGCACCTCGATTTTCCGCGTGAAGCAGGACGACCCAAACCTTGGGGTCATCATAGAAACCTTGACCAGCTATGGCCAACAATATGCCATGGCGCAAGCCTTTATCCCTGAGATAACCAAAGGTGATAAACGCATTTTAGTGGTCGATGGTGAGCCTGTACCCTACGCCTTGGCGCGTATCCCAATGAAAGGCGAAACCCGTGGTAACTTAGCGGCAGGCGGAAGCGGTGTAGCTCAACCTTTATCCGACAGCGATTGGGCAATTGCCCGCGCCATTGGTCCAGAACTTAAAAAACGTGGACTGATTTTTGTCGGCCTCGATGTCATTGGTGACAAGCTGACTGAGATCAACGTAACCAGTCCAACTTGTATCCGTGAGATCCAAGCAGCATTTGATGTCGACATCACCGGCATGTTAATGGATGCTATTGAAGCACGCATTAACACCAAAGCATAAAAATTTACCAACGAGTTTGTTGATTTAAGGCGCTTTGACATCACAAGCGCCTAGCCACTTTCTAGGGATGTGATATGAGTTTCACCAAAGCGCCATTCTTGTTACTCGGCATAGGTTTATTACTATCGACTCCGACTTGGGCCAACATAGAAACAGGTCCAACGAAAGCACCGTCGCGTCCCAAAAATATTGTCATCATGATAGGTGATGGTATGGGACCGTCTTACACTAGCGCTTACCGTTACTACAAAGATAATCCTGACACAGAGGAAGTCGAACAAACCGTATTCGACCGTTTACTTGTAGGTATGGCGAGCACTTATCCCGCCAGTGTCAGTGGTTATGTTACCGACTCAGCCGCGGCAGCAACAGCGCTCGCCACTGGCGTTAAATCTTACAATGGGGCGATTTCGGTCGATACCCAAAAGCAACCGCTGCCGACCATACTCGAAAAAGCCAAATCCCTTGGCCTTAGCACAGGTGTGGCTGTCACATCCCAGATAAACCACGCCACGCCTGCAGCCTTTTTAGCCCACAACGAGAGCCGTAAAAACTACGACGCTTTAGCACTCAGCTATCTAGAAACCAACGCCGATGTATTCTTAGGCGGTGGTCAAAAATACTTTACCCCTGAACTATTAGCACAATTTAAAGCCAAGGGTTATCAACATATTACTCGTTTTGAAGATCTCGCCAGCATCACCCAACCTAAAGTGCTGGGACTGTTTGCCGAAGTCCAATTACCTTGGGCAATTGATGAAAAAGATGCGAAAAAACTCAGCACTTTAACCCAAAAAGCGCTCAGTTTACTGTCGCAGAATGACCAAGGTTTTGTACTGTTAGTCGAAGGAAGCCTCATCGACTGGGCGGGTCACAATAACGACATAGCTACAGCCATGGGTGAAATGGATGAATTCTCCAATGCCATTGAAGTGGTTGAGCAATTCGTGCGTGAACATCCTGATACCCTGATGGTGATCACCGCCGACCATAACACCGGCGGCCTATCGATTGGCGTCGATGGAAAGTACAACTGGAACCCTGAAATCCTACGCAACATTTCAGCCAGTACCGACACATTAGCCTTGGCCGCCATCAGCGGTGAACAATGGCAGGCCGATCTCGCCCGCGGTTTAGGTTTTGAGCTCAACGAAGAAGAAATCGCAAAATTAACGGTCGCCAGAATGCAGGGATTAGAAACCATCGCGGTTGCAATTCGCCATGTTATTGATAAGCGAACTGATACAGGTTGGACAACCGACGGTCACACAGGCACAGACGTACAAGTGTTTGCCGCAGGTCCCGCATCTGAGCTGTTTAACGGCCATCAAGACAATACTGATATCGCCAATAAGATTTTCAGCTTATTGCCAAAACCGAAGAAACCTAAGAGCTAAGCGTTAATCGATTCCTTTCATTAAAGGCAATCACATAAGGCAACCGCATAATGCAGTTGCCTTTTTTATTGGGTCTTTTATTAGGTCTTAGCGCAGTGATTCGATGCAAACTGGCTCGGGCGTGAATAACGGGTATAATGCCCACACTTAAGTTTATAGGTGCCTGTAACTGTGTTAACTAATCCATCGCAAGTCATTATTCGTAATCAAGACAGCCTAAGCCAACATAAGGTGTTAGTGCTCAATCATGAAGCCGATCTACTGCCAAAAGCCCTGCTCGATGTCGCGGCCTCGGTCGATGCCCTCGCCTTGGATTATCACCATTATTTACACTTAGCGCCGCACGCGAATTCAAAACTGCGTTGCTACTTCGGCCACGAACTGCCACATCAAGACCCAATTAAACCAGAAAAGTACGATACGGTTATCGTTTATTTCCCCAAAGCTAAACCCCTCGCACCCTATCTGTTTAACCTCGCCGCCAGCCATCTTGTGCCTAACGGCCAGCTATTAGTCGTTGGGGAAAACAAAGGCGGGATTAAGTCTTTAGTTAAACTCTTGCCTGAGTATTTTGCGACGGGAATGAAGCTCGATAACGCCCGCCACTGCCTGCTGTTTGGTAGCCATTTAGAGGGCAGCGCCCCGGCAATGAAACTTAGCGACTGGGTCAGTCAGTATCAACTCACAACGCCGCAAGGCGAGATCAGTATCTGTAATTTAGTCGGGGTATTTAGCGAAAAACGGTTAGATCTCGGCACTGAATTATTATTATCACACCTACCAACACTCTCGGGCAGAGTGCTCGATTTTGGTTGCGGCGCAGGCGTGATCACCGCCGCTCTACTAAAAGCACAACCGAGTCTATCCCTAGAATGTGTTGATATTAATGCCATGGCGTTAGCTTCTTGTGAACTCACCCTGGCGGCCAATGGCATGACAGCAAAAGTGTATCCATCCGATGGGCTCGCGCAAACCACAGGAAAATTTAACGGCATTATCTCTAATCCGCCGTTTCATGATGGCCTCGCCAGCACCACCAGCATAGCGCAGAACTTTGTCACCGATAGTGCTAAGCAATTACAACATAATGGTATTTGGCAAATAGTCGCCAATCGCCACCTGCCCTATTCCGATATTATCGCCGCCGAATTTGGCCAATTGAAAGTGGTTGCCGATAACAACAAGTACAAGTTGTATTACTTCCAGCACAAATAGATGTTTGATTAATAACGCGCAGATGCTTTCGCTGAAGCGCGTTATTGGCAACCCAGCCACTCACTCTTATCCCAATCCCTGTTTGTTTTCAGATAAAACCTCACTTTCATCGTGTTACAAAATTCAATATTGTGATCTGCCGCATGCCAGCGATTCTGACAATCTCTCACTTATAGTCACTCAACAGCCGTTCCTAACATAGGGATTCGATTTAAAACATCAAAATAATGGTTAAACCTAAAATCAATATAAGTTGTGGTTTATTCAGTAATTTTTGTTATAAAACCAGAGATAACACTGATTATAAGACTCAATTTTTTATAAAAAACTATTTTAAAATTCACTCATAGACCATTAACAACAAAATGACAACATTTGCTGATTTTGCAGCCAAAAAGGCTTCTTTACCCTAAGTTTCTACTGTTATACTCAAAACAGCTTCTTAACAAGAATAAAACGCAATTACTAGGAATGCCCCTATGCTGGACCCTGAACTCATAGAGCTAAACAGCGATAAGACAAAAGCTGAATTGCGCCTGATCCCTAATGTCCATGGTCCAGTCACCCATGAAGACATAATGCGCCTGTTGTCTTTACCTGAATTCGCCGCCCTGTTTCCGCTAGAGCCAGCCATTACTAAAACCGTCGCTAAAATCAACTCTCTTTGTAATCAAGACGATGGAAAATTTGAGCTCTATACTACTTTGGCCGAACGTCGAGATGGCAGCATAGCTATCGAGATTAGTCCCGATAAAATGCAAGCCAGTCTTAAACTTACCGCAGCATGGGGTGGTAAACAGATAGATTTGCCAGAGATCCTCACTCATCTCAAAAAAAACAACGTCTGCATGGGGCTAAGTAAACTCAAAATTCAAGCTCTACTAAAACAACTCAGTACACTCAAGCCTGGGGAAGTCTGCCAAAGTGAAATAGCCCAAGGCAAAGCCCCTGTTAATGGACTCAATGCGGTATTAGAACGCAAAGTATTCCTTGCGCGGGAGCGCTTGCTTCAGCCACAAGAGCGCGAAGATGGCAGTGTCGATATGCGTAATTTAGGCGCAATGATCGTTGTTAAAGCCAATGATCTCTTGATGGTTAAACATTTAGCCACCGAAGGCACTCCGGGCTACAACATCAAGGGCGAAGTCCTTAAACAAAAACCAGGGAAGGATGCAGTGCTTCAAGCGGGTACAGGCACAGCTTTTCATCCCAAAGATCCCAATAAGCTGATCGCCACAGTGCCGGGGCAACCCGTCGAAACCCGTACAGGTATGAATGTCGATGATGTACTGCAACTTAAAGACGTCGACATCAGCACAGGCCATGTTACCTTCAAGGGCAGTATTTTAATCACAGGTGATGTCCACGAGGGCATGATAGTTAAAAGCTCAGGCGATATTACCGTGATGGGGTTTGTAGACTCCGCCACCCTTGAAGCGGAAGGCGATGTCACTGTGAGTAAAGGCATCATTGGCCGCCAGATTAAAGCCAATGAATACTCTACCAATATCTATTCTCAAGGGCAGATCAGCGCCCAATTTGTGCAATATTCTCAATTAGTTGCCAAAGGAAATATCTTAGTCACTAAACAGTTGCTGCACAGTAATACCAAAACCGCCGGCAGTTTAACGGTCAGCGATCCTAGTGGTCGTCGTGGTGATCTGGTTGGCGGAGTCGCACACGCTGAAAAAGGCATCACGGCGGTTGTCATAGGTGCAACGGCAGGGACTAAAACTGACGTTTACTGCGCAATGGGACAGGCTGAACTCAAGCAAGATCTCAAGCTACTCGATGAGAGCGTTAAAGCTATGGTCGTCGCCAGTTTAGATATCGAGGCTCGCCTCAATAAACTGCCCCCCAAGTCAGAATGGCAAGCTGACGCGGTTATGATTGAGCAAATCAAGATGATGCTTGATGAGAAGAATCGCATCATGGACGAACGTACCCGTGAAGAGCTTGAATTCGATACCTTTAAACAAGAAGTCGAAGGCTACTACGAAAAATACCGCATCGAAGTGCTTAAACACGTATTCCTTAACGTTGAGCTGCATATAGGTCCAGCAAATCACCGTACGGCACGTGAACACGGCACTTGTTGTATTGCCAATGTTAATCAAGAGATTAACTTTGACTATAACGCCAAGGCAAAAGCTGTACCGAGCACATAAGGTTCACTAGGGTTCTTAACTTATTGCCCGCTCAGCCAGTGCTGAGGCGGCTTTCGCTCGGTAGCCAAACCTCTGAACTCGTTCTGGCCTCTATCTATCTTCTCCAAGCGTGGCATACTGCTCACAGATAAACGCACGCAGCAGTATGCCAAGTCACCTTCTTGCTAAATCCTAATCCTTGTTTACTGCCGCCGATTGATCTCAGAGAATACCTCAGAGCCCATTTTAAACTTCCTAAGGATCTGAAATGACTAGCGTTAAGATGTCGAGTATTGAATGGCCAGCGATTGTAAAACTGACTCAAAATGACGAATTACTTTACCTAGAACATCAAAGAGATTGGCTCGAACTGGCCTGTCTCTATCAGCATCACTTCATCGAAACCGATCAATTATTAGACTCCAAAGGGCAGCGATACCTTATCAGTGCCTGTCCACAAAAAATCCATGAAGATCCTGTTGGCGAATTACCTCGATTACTGCGCCAAAAACAGGATTTGCCACTCAATGAATTTATCAAATGGGTTCAAAATCATGCCCAAGCACTAGGACAATGTTGTGTTGCTAAACTGGCTTTCACGACAATTACCCAAGGAATCGAAATTGTTCGTACCCTCGATGAATAAACAGCAAACACATGATAAGCCATAATAAATGGCTATCAATGACTCAGTTAATCAATAAAAAACAATATGACCTTAAAAGCTAATATCCTCATAATCAATTCACAGGCATAATTTGCCGCGGTGCAACAGCGCTAAGCCAGACAGTATAGCGCTTAAGATGCACTCCAAAATAACCGTTTTCTGCGTCGACTCAAGGGATGACGTTTAAGTTGGCACTAAATATACAAATAGATGGAACCGAAATTGGAACTACTTAAGATTGACTGCTTAGGCAAACAACTGCGCTTAGAAGGCTCGCTCGCGGGCTGGCAACAACTCTACTGGGACAACACCTTAGTCTCACAAAAAGAAGCTTCCGTCGATAATGGCGGCCTCAAAGTCCATGTCTTTGAGCTCACCCACCACAGCAGCCCATTGGTGACAGAAAGTGGTGAGCAAGCCATCGCCATGACAGAAGCTAAAATCCAAGTTCGCCTCGAAACCGATCTCGTTTGGCAGCCTTTCCGCCTCGATTACTGCTTGCTGATGGATGACAAGATTATCGACCAAGGGCGACGGACAGAGAAAGATATCGAACGCCAAACACCAGAAACGCCCATCGTTAAGCAGCAAAAAATCAGCATGATAGGACTCGCCTCCCTCGGCTTTAAGCTGTTAAAAAGCGCTAAAGTCATAAAGGTAGTGTTAGCGGGCGCCAGTGTTGCCGCTTACTCTTGGCTATTCTCCTTCCAATTCGCCCTCGCACTTATCGCCTGTTTGGTATTTCACGAATATGGCCATATTCGCGCAATGAAATATTTTGGGATGAAGACCAAAGGGATTTACCTTATTCCCTTTATGGGCGGACTCGCGCTCTCCGATGAGAAAATTAATACACGTTGGCAAGATGTGGTGATTTCTATCATGGGACCGACCTTTGGGCTCTTGATGTCCATCGCTTCCTTGATTGCTTACCACGCAACGGGCAATGTGTTTTTTGCTGGCCTTGCCGCCTTTAATGCGCTGCTTAACCTATTTAATTTATTGCCTATTTTGCCACTCGATGGCGGCCATATTTTAAAGAGCATTAGTTTTTCGATGAACAGCATCATGGGGCTGGTCGCCTGCGCCGCCGGTGCCGCTTTCGGAGTGTATATCAGCTACACCTTAGGCTTAGCGCTATTGGGCTTCTTACTGTTGATCGGCAGCTTAGAAATCATTTTCGAATGGCGCACTCGCCATCAAAGCCACCTGCTGCCGTTAGACAGATACGGGCAAATCTTCTCGGTTATTTGGTACTTGCTCACGGTTGGCGCCTTAGTCGGCATCATCTGGCACTTAGCCGGAACCGGCGATGATATGCTCAGTCTGCCGCTGCAAATATTACGCAGCTAATTCTGCTTAACGGCTAAACGCAGCGCAAAGGCACTAGTGCGAGTGCTTACACTTGCATTTGCCCAACAAAAAACCGCTATTAATAGCGGTTTTTTATTTTTCTGTCGCGCTGTGATGCTTTTACAAAAATGCGCTATTCCTTTGCCAAAGGCGGAGCGATATCGCTGCCGCCAAGGGCTTGATAAAGCGTCGCTTGGGCGGTGAGTTGGTTATAGCGATTCTCGAGTAAAGCCGCCTCGGCGCTGCGACGATTCTCTTGGGCATCAATCCAATTCTGAATACCGATAGCGCCATTGCGGTACTGGCTCTCATAAATGGCTTCAACGGCTGCCGCTGCACTGAATTGCTGTGCCAACTTCTCCCCTTGATAACGATATTGCTGCTTAGCCGAAATCGCGTTATCGACATCTTCAAAGGCGGAATAAAGCGTCTTGCGATAATTCACCACTGCAGTTTGATAATCGATATCGGCAATGTCATTATTGATTTGCATTTGATTCCACTGCAAAAAGGGCAAGACTAGCCCTGCGCCTAAACTGCCAACGGGATTACGTAACAACTCTTTTAACTCAGAGGTCGACTCCCCAACACCGCCGGTTAAACTCAGGCTTGGAAAATAACTCGCATAGGTCGCATCTTTACTCGCCAAGGCGGAGCGCAGTTGATACAAGGAGGCCTTCACATCTGGGCGTCTCACTAATAAATCTGCGGGTACACCCACGCTAACGTCCGGCACTGCTACGTCGGGGAGTTGCTTAATCTCAACCCAAGTCTCCCCTGAGGCTAAACTCTGCGCCGGATCAGCAGCTGGCGCCTGATTGAGTAATATCGCGAGGGCATTTTTAGCCACAGTTAATTGTTGAATAAGCTGGCTATGCGCAGCCTCTTGTCCCGCCATACTGCGCTGCGCTTCGAGCACATTCACTTGCGTCACGGCGCCAGAATCATACTGCCTTTGGGTTAATGCCAGCGTTTGTTGACTGTACTCGATACTCTTTTGGCTTAAATCAATCCGTTGATTTAAATAACCTATCTGCCAATACAAGGATGCAGTGGTCGCCACTAGGCTTTGGGTGGTACTTTCTCTATCTTCGGCACTCGCCAGCGCAGCCCATTGGGCTTGATCGATATTAGCCGACACTTTGCCCCACAAATCCACCTCATAACTCACGGACAAGTTGGCTTGATAGCTCTTAGTCGCATCGCCGCCCTCAAGTGGCTGATTACGGGAAGCACCAAGATTGGCCGATAATTGCGGATACAGATCGTCCCGCGTTAGCCCTGCCTGCAAGCGCGCTTTACGCAGCGTTAAGGTCGCCAGCGTTAAGTCATTGTTGGTGCTCAACACTTGGCTAACCAGCTTATCAAGCTCAGGCTGATGAAACTGCTGCCACCAAGGATCGACCTTTACTTGCTCGTTCACTGTGGTGTTTTGCCACTGTTCAGGAATCGCCAATGCGGGCGGTTCAAAGTCTGAACGCATGAAACTGCCACAGCCACTCAGCAAAGCGATTCCCAAAGCCATGCCCACAGCAATCGCGCAGCTACGAGGCGAAAAGTGTCGATTAAATATTTTTGTATTCATGGTGTTATTACTCTCTGGCTAATGCGTCAACGGGATCTAACTGCGCCGCATTGCGGGCGGGTAAGAAACCAAATAGCACACCAATTAAGGTCGAACAGGCAAAGGCGGCAACGATGGAGGTGGTGGAATAAATCATTTGGAAACTGCCCCCCGTTTGAGCAAACACCACGCCAATTAAGTAGGACAAGGCTATGCCTAAGGTGCCACCGCACAAACACACTAAAATGGCTTCGATAAGGAACTGGCGTAAAATATCACTCTGGCGCGCGCCCACTGCCATACGCACACCGATCTCACGGGTTCGCTCAGTCACAGACACTAACATAATATTCATCACCCCAATTCCGCCAACGACAAGGGAAATCACTGCGATAGCCGAGATCAGTAAGGTCATGGTTGCCGTGGTTTTTTCAATGTTCTGCCTAATGGTATCGGTATTAATGGTGAAGAAATCTTGCGTACCGTGGCGCATTTTAAGCAGCGCGATAATGCCCTGCTCCGCCGCGTTACTCGGCACAGTTTCATCGAGTCGAACTGTAATACCATCCAAATAATTTTTACCCACCATACGGCCAGAAACTGTGGTGTAAGGCACCCATACATTAAGCGCATCGCTGTTACCAAAAGCACTTTCTTTGGGTTGAGTCACACCTATGATACGTACGGGTAAATCTCCAAGGAAAATCACTTGCCCTATCGCCGAGTTATTGTCGGCAGCGCTGTTAGGGAAAAGCTCCTTACGGGTGTTGTCATCAATCACCGCATCTTGGGCGAGCGATGCGACACTGGCATCATCCCAAAATTGGCCCTGCGCTAACTCGTACCCTCTTACACGGAAAAACTCAGGTCCCACACCATTCACCGATGCCGATACCGCTTTATTACCAAAACGAACCGTTGCAGTAGAGCCAATGCTTGGCGTCACGCTATCAACATAGGGCAGATTTTTAAGGGCATTGGCGTCCGTTGCGGTTAAGGTGCGCACCCGCGCCGAGCGTCGATCGCCAAAACCTGAACCGGGGCGAATATCAATCGTGTTGGTTCCCATCGAACTGATACTTTTGAGAATGGCCTGCTGCGAGCCTTCACCTAAGGCCACCACAGAAACCACTGAGGCGATACCGATAATAATCCCGAGCATAGTCAAGAAGGTACGTAACCTGTGGGTCGACATCGCCACCAGCGCCATTTTAAGCGCTTCGACATATCTGTCCCACGAAGCCACCCGCGCACGCGAGCTGTCTTTTGCTGCCACTGCACCGCTCGGCTTTTGTGACGCCATATTTTGTAACGTTGAGCTTTGCGACGTCGAAGTTTGTGACGTCGAGCTTTGTGGCTTAGCCGTTTGTTTATCCTGACTGCGCTCATCGCTGATGATCACGCCGTCTTTGATTTCGATAATGCGGTCGGCATATTGGGCCACGTGCATATCGTGGGTCACGATAATGATGGTATGACCATCGCTGTGCAGCTCCTGCAACAACTGCATCATTTCTTCGCCGCTGTGACTATCCAGCGCACCCGTCGGCTCATCGGCAAGGATCACATCGCCGCCATTCATCAAAGCGCGTGCCACACTGACCCGCTGCTGTTGTCCGCCACTGAGCTGATTGGGTTTATGGTCAAGCCTGTCGCCAAGGCCTAAACGCGTTAACAAATGCTCGGCCCTGTCTTTACGAACCGTGCGTTCTTTACCCGCATACACAGCAGGTACTTCGACGTTGCCTATAGCGGTCAAATCACCCAGTAAATGATAACGCTGAAAGATAAAACCAAAGTGCTCGCGGCGCAGTTGCGCTAACTCATCAACGTCCATAGTCGAGGTATCTTGGCCGTTAATAAAATACGCGCCCTTTGACGGCTTATCTAAACAACCAAGAATGTTCATTAGGGTCGATTTACCCGAGCCAGAAGCACCTACTATCGCCACCATCTCGCCACGGCCAATCGACAAGTTCACATCTTTCAGCACAGTGAGTTGCTGCTCACCCGCCTGAAAAGTGCGATAACAACCTGAAATTTCAAGTAATGCCGTTGTCACTGTTAAAACCTCACGCTAGGTGGGCGACGTAATTTACTGCTGCCATCATCGGAAGACGGCATGCCAAGCACAACCTGATCGCCTTCCTTCAAACCCGCGGTGATTTCAGCATTGATTTTGTTGTTAATCCCCACAGTGACATCCACATATTGCACTTGGTTATCAACTAACACAGGCACTTGATATTGCGGGCCGCTGCGGGCTTTACGCTCGACAGACTTAGCCTCTGGCACCGCGGATTTCTCCCTCGGCTTTATACGCAATATCTGCGCAGGCACTAATAGCGCATCATCGGCCTTAGCTAACACTATAGACACCTGCGCCGTCATGCCGATACGCAAGGTGCGGTCAGGGTTTTCTACATCAAACAGACCATGGTAATAAATGGCGTCTGAGTCGCTAGAGCTCATATTGCTATCGTCGCCATCCATCGAAATCGGCCCAGGCTCAATCGCCCTCAAAACGCCACGGTAGGGATGATTCGGTTTTCCAAGAACCGTGAAATACACGGCTTGACCCGGATGGACATTGACAACATCCGCTTCAGAAATCTGCGCTTTAACTGTCATGGTATCCAGCTGCGCCATTTCAACTATGGTCGGTGTCGTTTGATTGGCGTTAACGGTTTGCCCCACTTCCACCGCGGAATACACCACAGTGCCATCCATCGGCGCGGTAATTTTGGTATAACCTAAATCGATTCTGGCACTGTCGACGTTAATCTCAGCCTGTTGTTTTTGCGCTTCTAATTGCTCAAGCTCGGCTTGATAAACCGTTAGATTAGCATCGGCCACTTCATAATCGGCGCGGGAACTGGCCTTATCGGCAAGCATTTGCTGCTGGCGGCTAAATTCCAACTTGGCTTGGCGGATCTGCGCCTGTTTAGCACGGAACTGAGCATTGATACTCTTGAGTGATGCGAGGGCATCCTTCAAATTATTCTGCTGCGCTAGGCTATCAATCTGAGCAATCAAATCGCCTTTCTTTACTTCATCACCCAGTGCAAGCGGCAAACTTAAGATTTGCCCCGATACCTGCGCACCTACACTCACCAGTTTGGATGCCTGCAACATGCCATTGGCAAGTACTGAGTTTTCGATATCGCCACGGCGCACCGCTTCAGTTACATAGGTAGGTGCCATTTCAGGCTTATGCCACATAAAATAAGCACCGCCACTCAGGAGTATTAAGCCGCTTAACGCGAGCAGCAATTTACGCTTTGAGGATTTTTTCATCGGTATTGTCGTGTCCATCAATGCTAAAGACAGCAAGCATTCATCTTGCTAAGGAACTGAAATTGTTCCAACAGTATATAGAGTTAGCCAAAGACAGTAGACGAAGGAAGTGTCGTTAACAGGTAAAGATTTGCAAATATCTGTGTAGAAATTGACAAGGAAAGCACGATTGAGTGGTGCTTAGACTGCCATGCCGATTTAGTACGATACCAAATCGTTAGGTGGTAAATTGTTGGTGTCTACATTCTATGACTGTGCCACTTGTGGTAGTTCAGCCATTCAAACGAATCTAGATACAGACTTCATTTGATTCTTTTTCAAGAAAAATCAACGTCGTAAGGTGAAGCCCCACGACGTTGATCTTCTCTAAAAGAATGAAAAATACAAATCAAGTTCGTAAATAAAAGAAACCATTAGATTCCCCACCAACCCATTGCGAAAACAATAACGCCAAGTTACTGGCCATCCCCAGTGAATAACCCAATGATTAACCCAATTAATCACTCAATTCGACTAATTCATGCTGGCGAGGATCACCTGCGTGGCATCAAAACAGGCGAAACATGATTCGCCGACAGCCAAACTCTGCATTTGGGTGAGTGGCATCACTGAATAGATAACATCTTTGCCATCAATATCTATGGCTAATTCGGCCTTATCGCCAAGTTCAGTCACGCTCAGCAAACGACCGCTTAGGCAATTTTGCCCATCCACTTCACAGGCATGAGTCGTCGCCAGTACAGCGGGGGCTTTAAACAGTAACAACACAGATTTATCCAGGGCTAACTGCAAGCGTTCGCGGCTCGAATGGGTCACTGAAATCTGAATCTGTTGTCCGCCCGCTAAGGTCACGCTGATTTTGTCATTTAATCCAAATGAATCAATGCTATTGATACGCCCCGTTAACTGATTGCGGGCGCTGGTGTTGAGAGAGAAATGCGCCATCACATCCAATAAACTGTGCATATCGACGGACTCATCGAGCAAGGCGGCCAAGGCCATTTCTTGTACTTGAGAGGTGATGGAATACACCTTAAGCAACCGTTCGCCAAATTCGGTGAGTTTAGCGCCGCCACCGCCTTTGCCGCCCTTTTCGCTACACACTACGGGTTCGGGCATGGCGGTGTTCATCTCATTGATCGCGTCCCACGCCGCTTTATAACTGATCCCCGCAAGCTTGGCGCCCTGGCTGATCGAGCCAGTGTTGGCAACCTGCTCAAGCAGGCTTATCCGCCTAGGATTGGCGAAGGGCTTATCCCCGAGGGAAAGCGTAAGTAATGCGTGTAAATCCATCGTCTATCTAGCACCCAAGTCTGACTTGAGTCCTATTGTCCTTCATCGTCTTGAGGATACCAATAAGATTGCCGAGATATTTCAGCGGATGAATGCCATTAATCCGCAAGAAACCGCACACAGATCACTAATTGATTGCTTAAGGCTTGAATGATCGATGTATAGATTGGTATATAACGATCTCTTTTTATCACGGAGGAACACAATGAAATCCATTTACCTTAAGCAATTACTGCGTTTTACCACGGCTTCATTATTCACAATGGTACTGACATCTAGCCCTATTTTTGCGGCAGACAATGAGCAAGTGACTGTTTTTGCAGCGGCATCGCTCACCAATGCACTTAACGAAATCGGCCAGCAATATGAAAAAGAACACAATACTAAGGTGATATTCTCCTTCGCCTCTTCCTCAACACTGGCAAAACAAGTGGCCAATGGTGCGCCCGCCGATCTGTTTGTCTCGGCGAATCAAAAGTGGATGGATTATCTGGTCGATGCTAAAGCGGTCGATGTTAGCAGCCGAAAAATCTTGTTAAAAAATACCTTAGTCTTGATTGCCGAGAAAAATAGTCCCATCACAGAAGTCGTGCTCAATGTCGATTGGGATATTAAAGCCGCATTAAAAGGCAGTCGTATGGCCGTTGGCGACCCAGATCATGTACCCGCTGGACAATATGCCAAGCAAGCCCTCGAAAACCTCAAGCTGTGGCAAGCTGCTGAGCCCTTACTCGCCCGTGCTAACAATGTCCGTGCCGCCCTCGCGTTGGTTGAACAAGGTGAAGCACCGCTTGGCATAGTGTATTCAACTGATGCGAAAGTCGCCCAAAAGATCAAAATCGTTGGCACCTTTCCAGAAACGAGTTACAGCCCAATTGAATACCCTGTCGCCTTAGTCAAACAAGAATCGACCGCAAGCGCCAAAGCGTTCAATGAGTATCTGCAGGGCCCAAGCGCAAAAGATGTGTTTGAGAAATATGGCTTTGGAGTGAATTAGGGTGCTGAGTGGTTCTTTGTTAAGCGGCTCTCTGCTAAGTGGCTCTCTTTTGAGCGACTATGAAATTGCCGCACTGCTGCTCAGCTTAAAGGTATCATCCGTTGCCGTTATCGCCAGTTTACCCTTGGGTATTTTGTGCGCTTGGTTGCTGGCAAGGGTCGAGTTTCCTGGCAAGGCTATATTTGACAGTGTGCTCCATCTACCACTGGTGTTACCGCCCGTGGTAGTGGGTTACCTCTTGCTGATCAGCATGGGCCGCCAAGGTTTTATCGGCCAGTGGTTATTTAATTGGTTTGGCATCAGTTTTAGCTTTAGTTGGCGCGGTGCGGCCCTCGCGGCGGCGATAGTGTCATTCCCGCTGATGGTCAGAGCCATACGCCAATCCTTTGAAACCGTTGATATTCGACTCGAACAAGCCGCACGCACTTTAGGTAGCAGTCGATGGCGGGTATTTCTCACCATCACACTGCCGCTCACCTCACAAGGGATAGTGTCGGGGATGATTATCGCCTTTGCCCGCAGCCTAGGGGAATTTGGCTCGACCATTACCTTCGTTTCTAATATTCCCGGTGAAACTCGTACAATTCCGCTCGCCATGTACTCTTTTATTGAAACCCCAGGGGCAGAATATCAGGCCATGCGTCTGTGCATTATCTCAATAGTGATCGCACTAGCATCTTTACTCGCCTCCCAATGGCTGAGTAAAAAAGCCCTGCAGAGGACAGCAAGCGTATGTTAAGGATCAATATTGAAAAACGGCTCGGACAACTGCAACTGAAAGTCGATACCCAATTGCCATTGCAAGGCGTGACAGCCGTTTTTGGCCGCTCGGGTGCGGGTAAAACCTCGCTAGTTAACCTGCTCGGCGGGCTTTCGACCCCAGATAGCGGTGAAATCCGCCTCGGTGACAAACTGCTTTATCAACAAGGCAAAGTGAACCTTCCCCCAGAGAAGCGCCAAATTGGCTATGTATTTCAAGAAGCACGACTGTTCCCGCACTATAGCGTGAAGGGCAATCTCAACTATGGTATGCGTAAAGCTAACCCAGTGTTATTCGATAGAATTGTGCAACTACTAGGGATTGAAAAACTCCTCAGTCGTTATCCCAGCACGCTATCGGGCGGTGAAAAACAACGGGTTGCAATTGGCCGTGCCCTGCTGACATCACCTGACATGCTGCTAATGGATGAGCCGCTGGCATCACTCGATTTACCCCGTAAACGCGAGTTACTGCCCTACTTGCAAACCTTATCGCAGGAACTAAAACTGCCGATAGTGTATGTGAGCCACAGCCTAGATGAGATCTTACAACTGGCGGATTATATGCTAGTGCTGCATCAGGGAAAATTGATTGCTCAAGGCGCCTTAAGTGAAGTGTGGAATAGCGAGCAAATGCGGCCTTGGGTGCCATTGCAGGAACTCAGCTCACTCCTCAGTGCAAAGGTCGCCGACAGACATCCCGACTACCCCATGACGCGACTCGTGATGGATGATGGAAACTATTTATGGGTAAGTGGCTATTTGGCTGAAACGGCAAAGAAACTCAAAGTGCGTATTCAGGCAAATCATGTCTCGGTTTGCACTGAGCTCCCCAAAGGCTCAAGTATCCGTAACCTGCTAAAAGGAGAAATTAAAGAGTTATACCCCAGCGATAACGGCGAGCAAATCCAATTAAAAATCGCCCTAGGCCGCGATGAACTTTGGGCCAACATCACCCCTTGGGCCTGCGACGAACTGCAACTCACTCATGGCAAAGCGATTTATGCGCAAATCAAAGGTGTGACTATGACACAAATGGATATCGCCGAATCCCACTAGCTCAACCTAGAGCACCGAGCGAAAACCAAATTTCAGGCACAAAAAAACCGACTCTAGGTCGGTTTTAGTTCCTTCATCTGAAGGATTTGGTACCAGTGGCCAGACTCGAACTGGCACGCTTTTAAGGGCGGGGGATTTTGAATAGAACGCTTGTAATATCACTATTATTTTTCATATAGTTACGATATAAAGTACAGACTTTGCAAATTCTTTGCAAACCCACATCAGACGCAGACTATGAGCAAACAGGTCGAACGACACGATATTTCCGACGAATTATACATCTACCTGCAAGACAATAGCGAACGTTGGTATGCTCGCATTAAAGTCGCGGGTAAGTGGCACGCCAGAGCCACCAAGCAGAAAGAAAAAGAGAAAGCCATTGGCATGGCCTATCGGCTTCAAATGGAATTCCAGTTCATGGCAGACCGTAATCTGCTGGTGAGCTCCAAACGCTTTCGTGATGTGGCTGAAAAAGCCATTAGCGCTATGGAAGAAGCGCTCGATAACGAGACGGCCCCACTTAACTACAAGACCTATATTCAGGTATTACGTAAGTACCATATCCCCTTTTTCGACCGCACTTACATTACCTCGATTGATAGTGAGAAGCTGCGTGAATTTGATAAATGGCGTATTGAACAATTTGATAGAGTCCCAGCCAAATCGACACTGTTAAACCACAATGCCGCTATGCAACTAGTGTTTAAAGAAGCGGTTGACCATAAATGGATGTTAGCGGCTCAAGTGCCCTCTTTATCGACCAAAGGGGCAGAGTCACAGCGTCGAGCACATTTTTCACCCGAGGAATACAACAAAGCATTCGATACCGTATACCAGCTTAAGCAAAACAGCCGTAAGGAGAAAACCCGCCAAATTCGTGAGTTACTGATGGACTATATCGAGTTTGCGGTGAATACAGGTATTCGACCAGGAACGGAAATGGAAAGCCTGACATGGGGTGACATCCACATCGATACCAATGAGCACAATATTATCTTCTATATCACTGTGACCAAGGGGAAAACAGTCAAGCACACTGGCACCCGAGAAGTGGTTTGCCGAGATGAAATCTTCTCCAGCGTTCAAGAGTTACGAGAGCGCTTCCCAAACAGAAAGCCCTCAGACAAACTGTTTCGCTTGGCAGATGGTTCAATCACCAACGAACTCGGTAAAGCCTTTGAAAAAGCCATATCCGAAGCAGGTTTAAAGTCATCCCCCCATGGCGTTAGAACACTTTACTCATTACGCCATACCTACATTACGTGGCAACTGATGTCAGGCAACGTCAGCATGGAAGTGTTGGCTAAACAATGTGGCACTAGCATTGCCATGATTGAACAGCACTACAGCCACGTGACGCCGAAAATGTACAGTAAAGAACTGTCGGGTGTAGACCTAGGCAAAGCCAAGTCCAAAGTAAAAACCAAAAGAACGTTTGGCGTTAAGCAAAATGAAGCGAGATTGACTGAGCTGTTTAAAGAGTGGCAAGCCAGCTACAAACAGCGAGGCTGTATTTAAGCCTTAGACAATGCCTAACCTTTTAGTGATGTTCGACTCGGCAGCAACTCATGTGGCTCACAGTCGAGCACCTCTGCAATCTTGTACAACATATCGAGCGTGATGTTCGCCTCAGCTCGTTCTATTCGGCCGATATAACAGCGGTCAATCTCTGCACGTAACGCCAATTCATCTTGAGATAAGCCTTTGTGCTTTCTCATTTTACGCATCGCATGACCAAATTCAGTCGCTAATGTTTTCATAGTGTCTCCTTCGTCACAAGGCGATCACTATGGGAATTTGCTTACCAACTAACCACGGATTATAATCCGCATTTAACACGTATAATCCTCATCTAAGCCCTTGAGCAAAAATGAGTTCTGCATGTTCTAGCAAAGCCGATTGCTCTACACGTATCACAAGGAAAGGTAATGAACTCCTACAACGTCATTTTTAAAGGTGAGATAGCAGAAGGAAAAGACCGCCACAAGCTGAGTCTGGCATTGGCAAAATTTCTAAAAATACCCGAAGAAAAAGCGCACCTACTGTTCTCGGGTAATCCGATATGCATTAAGAAAGCCTTGAGCGAAAGTGAGGCTAACGCACTAAAAGCCAAGCTGAACGCTGTGGGTATCATTACCTACATCAAGCCCGTGACAACTCAAGCCGCAACGGCAGTCCCTGTAGCCACCGCCCCAGTTACACCACAACAAGTAGCGAAGCCATCGATTGAGACTAAGCCGTCTACGGCCACCAAGCCTACAGTGAAGTCCTATGATGATTTAAGTAAAGGCTGGCAAAAGGTGTTTGCTGAATTTGACCTTAGACAAGCTGACAAGTTGGGCTATTTTGCTTCTGCAAAAAGTCCTGCACATACCTCAAGACCTAAAATGGAGCAATTCAAAGGTAACTATCTTGTTGGTTTCAACATGCTCGCATTTTTCTTTGGCCCCTTGTACTACATGGTAAAGGGCATGTGGAAGAAAGGGATCTACCTTACGGTATTTCTGAGCATATTTAATATTGTTTTCCTAGGCATATTTTCCTTTATCACTGATAAAGATTTAACTCCTTTAACGGGCATCATTAATTCGGTCATATGTGCATCTATTGCTCATTATGACTACTACCGCTATTACAAGCTCGGTGAAACAATATGGCCTTGGATGCCGAAATGGATGGGCAGTACGAAGGGGATCAGCATGGCCGTGGCAGTGTTAATACTTGGGATTGGCGCGTTATTACTAATAGGGATTAGCTCAGATATAAGTCGGGTTAAAAACTCGCCATTACCTTTCTTTAATGAGTACGAGATAGGAGAGGCCTTAGATTCATATTCAGCCTGTGACAACATACAATGGGAAGAAATTGAAAATAATAGAGGGCTTAAATTTGTCCAATATACATGCAACATTTACAGGCCTAGTGCTGAAAGCAACTATGTAGCCGAAATAAAAATGCTTAATGACTTCTACGATAACGAACTAAAACAACCAAACACTTTGAAAGATTATATTGAAAAACAACGTAAATGGGACATTATCCAATGGCCTATCTCCCCCAAGCAGTACAATGTGATTGCGCAATTTTCAATCGTCGATGGCGTATCCAAAGTGCTCTATACAGGGGTTGAAATAATTTACCCTAAAGTGCTCTATACAGGGGCTGAAAAAATTTACCCTAATAAAACATACAACAACGAAGCTTACCAAGACCACCGATGGTTTTTCCAAAGTATCAGAAATGATGTATCTGTGGCACAACCAGCACGTGAAATCATCAAGCCCCGATTAGACGTTGAGGAATTTAGGCAAGAAATAGAAACGGTACGCCGAAACAGAGCTAGTACTTGGTAAATCTTTAGATAATTTAAAGACGGATTACTTTAGCCAAACTCCATTGCTCTGTCATACCCTCGCCATTGGATGGTTTCAAATGATAGGATACCGACATAAAACTCAGGAGCTTAAAATGGCAAACTATAAACGCGAGTTTGGTGAAGACTTTAATTTAGGCTTTAACCTCGCCGACTTCCCTTGGTTGATGGATAAAAGCTGGCACAATGACGTTAGTCCTAGCTTTACCTTTAAAGTAGGTTCTCAGTACCTTGTCCTTTGGGTTGACTATGAAGAGCCTGAAAGCCGCGAACTTGGGCAAGAACGCTATCTTGTAGTGACGGCGATCAATGAAGGCACAGAGAGCGATCCAGAAATCTACACAGGTGAAGATAGCGAAGTGGTATTGGCGACTGAAAGCCCCTCTGAATTAACGGCATATCTAAGGCAATTAGCCTCAGCCCATTAATCATGGGACCACAATCCTGACCGATTTAGCGAAGGCTATTGTAAGCGGCTCAATCGAAAGAAAACATAGGAAAAACAATGATGGATAAATTTGAATTAGGCGCTGAAGGAGTTGGTGATGTTCCTGACTATCTAGCGCAAGAGGGACTGGAATTAGCTGTTCTTTACTTTGAGGAACACGATTTAGACCCCGAAGAATGTTATGCGGCCTACAAGCAAGCTCCGGATTCTGAGCTAGGTCAGGCTTGGTACGCTGCGGAGACTGAAGCAAATAGAGTTATTCAAGGAAATAAGAAGTATGATAACTCAATGATTGCGTTAGTTAACGAGTTGGGATAACACCACTTTTAGTACTCGATGAGGGTTTTGATACCACGCCTATTGTGAAACATTATCGTATGATGACGACCTATGTAGGTGAGAACAAAGACTGGTTCAGCAATCTACACGGGGTAAATAAATCAGCTGATACTTATGAGGCCGAATCCAACGATTTCTGTCTAATCAGCTCAATATGTAACCTATTAATAAACTCTTCAGAACTCACACCCAGCGCATCAATTAGCCCTTCGAGCGAATCAAGGGTAATGTTGCGAACTGAGCGCTCAACTCCTGAAATGTAAGTACGATCAATGCCAGACTTCCTTGCCAATTGTTCTTGGCTTAGTCCAAGCTCGTTGCGCAATTGCCTTAAAGTTAACGCTGTTGCCTGTTTAATACTCATAGCCAGCCCTTCGCAGAGTTAAAGAGAAAGATAATCCCAAATCAATAGCGAAGCCGCAACCGACTATGAGTCACATACCAACTTTTTTACTTGTTCAATGAATAAGTTACAGGCTTCAGAAACGGCAACTCTAAGATGACGTTTTTTATTTCATCACCCTACAAACATCTTTTCAGCAAATCAGCCACACCACTAAATACTGGTACAACTACAGAGTTACCAAATTGCTTATACGCTGCGGTGTCGGCACACACAATTCTGAAGTTAGTATCTGCTTCGCTTCTGTCTTTTTCTGGCTTTTCAAAGCCCATTAAACGCGCACATTCACGAGGAGTTAAACGGCGGGGAGTGCGGTACTGGGAGTCAAATTCCTCTGCATAACGACCGTGCTTTTCATCATACATAGTCTCGCCTTTTTTAATCTGTTCATTAAAAGCATCTTCAGTCGAAGATGGGTGAACTTTCTTCCATTCATTCGCAAACGCTAAAGCAAACTGTTCTCTATCTTGATTTTTGCGAATAGCGAACTCTTTTCTACGCTCAAGATACTCATCCGTTAAGCCATTTTGGTTTATCAGAATTTCTGAACCGTCTTTGTAATAGCGAGCAGATAAAGTGCGAGTTACTGCTTGTTCATTTTTAGGGTCAACTAATCCAAAACCGAAACCATTACCTTTGCTCTGATGCTTGAGAGCATAGTGGTATAGGTAGTTCCATAAGTTTGGCGTAAGCGTGTATTTATCTTGCTCGGCTTTGTTGAGTGGAAGCAGAATGTCAGCTAATGAATAGCGACGCTCTGGCTTAGGGATGTCTTTTAAAGTTAATCTGGATAATTCAGGTTTAGCTGCTAACACATCTTTTCTCACACCGACTAAAACGATACGTTCGCGGTGTTGTGGCGTAAATATTGCGCCATCAATGATTGTCGGCTCAGGCTTACGCATACGTACAATTTTAATGGCTTCTTCAATATCTTTATGCTGATTGCTGATATCAGCAATCCAGTAGCCTGCTTTATCTAAGGCTCTAATGATCGTTGCGAATGTATTTCCTTTGTCGTGGCTTTTAAGGTTTTTTACGTTCTCAAGTACGAAGTATTTTGGCTGTCTTGCTATAAGTATCTGTTCAACATCAAAAAATAGTGTTCCTTGAGTATCACAATCAAAACCGTGGGCGCGACCCAGTGAGTTTTTCTTAGAAACTCCAGCCAGAGAAAACGGTTGACAAGGAAAGCCTGCAAGCAATACATCATGCTCTGGAATGTGCGACAGAATGCTTTGCTTTCTTTCGTCTCCAGTTGCTTTGTCATCACCACTCCTTGTTACCTTTGTGATATCCATAAATGATTTGTTTCTATGCGGGTCGTCTTCCTCACTGTTTAGAAAGTAAGGCAATTCGTTATCATCAACAAAGTGGTTTGCAAGGTACGTTCTGCGAGCATTTGCATCGTATTCACTTGTAAACACGCACTTACCACCGGCTGCTTCAAAGCCTTTTCTTATTCCGCCAATACCTGCGAATAAGTCGATAAATGTGAAATCAGGATTATCCCAGTGTGCTGGTTTACGAGGCAGTAAGTTTTCTCTAAGATGCGCAATCGCTCTTTCATGGAAAGTGATTGGATGGTCTTCAGCTGAAGCTTTCCACTTATTAAGCTTCTCTCTCGTCACAGATGTGAAATCGCCGCCAAGCGACTGAAATCGAATAGCGAGATTTTTCTGATCATAAATCTCGATAAGTAGATTAAGTAGCTTCTCGCTTTCTTTTCTATTAGTTTCAATTCTCAGTTTGTCAGACTGATCACCTATAAGTATTTCGTTATACAACATAATGCTATCTTCTGGGAGCTATGAGTGAATAATATCACACAAAATTCCCAGAGAGTAATTTTATATTGTATGGATATCCAGTACTAAGCTTCTCTTAAATCGAGTTCTCGTAGCGAACGATACAACTGATTAATATCTTTCCACTTCACCCTAAACTGGCTTCGTTTCTTCGGTTTCCATTTACCACTCTCTAACTTCATGTTGATGCCCGGGTCATAATAGATAGCACAGTTATAAAGCGATTTTAGAAAATGTTCTAAAGATGTGCCCTGTCCCAATGTCACTTGGGGACCATACGAATAGTGTGGAAGCTCATTATCCTTATTTGCTGTATAAGTTACGTAGCACGTGTTTGAGTGCTTTCTCTTCCAGTGATCAATGACTTTATCGAAGCTCCAGCCTGCCGCTAATTTTCCATCTTTATCTCTCAGCATTAAGCCGCCATCAGGGTCTGTTATTTTTCCGGACTTGGAATCGTATCCTTCCATTTTCATGGTTAGGTTAGTTTTGCTGTTTTCTTTGTTTACATCGTGACGGCTCGCAAAGTCTAAGCGCTCTTCTTGCTTTCTAGTGGCATAGCAATCTAGAAACGTTTTTAAACCATGTTCAATATAAATACCGGTATTGGGTTCTGGTGTCATTAATGTAACCACTGAACCAGAATGCGACTTTAGCTCCCAATCCATAAAATCAGGATCAGCGCATCCGTTAGGGGTGATATTAAACTGTGCTTCTAGTGTATAACCTCCGCCGTTCTGAGCTTTGTAAGGGATTTTCGTACCGTCAGCTTGTAATCGACATGATTCAATTGGACCGCCTTCATAGATGGCTCGCAATTTGTCTAGCAGTTTCTCTTCGCTAGTTTTTCCAACAGCTACCGATTCATAAAAAACAGAAGCCACTAGTTTTGCTTTGCTATCGACGACTAGCTGTTTTAATTCCAGTGCAAGTTCATCTTCCCATGATGTGCAATATGCCCAAATGGTTGTTTTATTTACACCCAATACTAGATAGCGATGCATCCCCATCCTTTCGGCTCGTTCTTCTAGTGTTGGAGGTTGCATCAAATGGCGAGGTGTTATGTCTAACTTTCGGTTAGTTCCAGCTAAAAAGCCCGACATACGAATTTCAGGATATTTTGGGTATAAGATGATTTGGCTATTTGGCGCTCGATCAGTATTCCCATCTTCGTCCATCCAGTAGAAATCTAATGGTGCCTTAAAAATAGGGCCTTTTTTACTGATGCCATCCGCATAAATCTCACCAGAAGGAATCGAGCGAATCACATCAAATTCCGAACCCAAGTAGATCTGTTGTTTGGTGTTATCATTGTTAGCTAGCGATTTAAAAAATATCCGTGAAGCTCCAAGCTTACGCATCTGTTCTGAAATAGCTTTAAAACTAGTCATCATCCCTCTAGGAGCTCACAGATTGAGCAGTTGAGTTATATCAAAAATAACAAGAACACGCTAAGTTGTTCATTTGTAATGATAGTAACTGCAAACTCTACAAAATCCGCAAGGAAACTGCACTTTAATTATGATTAAAGTGCATTTTTCGAGTGTTTTAGCGCTTAAACGATATGTTTTGCTCATTATCGTGACTAACTCGTGCAAAACTCAGTTTATGCAGGACAACATGCATAAATAGTCACATATCAATCAATCTTAGACGCTCAGTCGAAAAATAAGATGAGAATGCGCTTTAGTATGACTAAAGCTGAACTCAGAAAAAGTATCACTTAACATCTTTAAGTTTGTAGAATCCAAATTGCTAAGATTAAAGCCAGACACTTCTTACTAGATGGCCAAATTCACTATGCCACTACAAGACGACAACAAATGTCGAAGTAGATGCTGATTTAGTAGGCCCTTTCTTACTCCTTTGGCATAGAATAAGAAAGGTCTTAAGTATATGAATATTTTAATATTACAATTCAATTTTAGATCTTTATAGTTTACACTCGTATCGAAATCTGCAAGATATCAAAACAACCATTACGTATCGAAAACATAACAAGGTCATCAGAGCACTCTTGGAGTGAGATACTTAACCTAAGTGAAGGAAAACTATATGCCATTACCGTTTATTATAGGTGCAGCAGCACTTGGCGCAGCTGCTTTTGGAGCAAAAAAAGGGTATGACGGGTATCAAAAGCACTCTGAAGCAGATGAGATCGTTAAAAATGCTGAACAGAAATATAAAGAACATAAGGAAGTGTTTGAGGCGCATGAAGCAGAGACAACAAAAGCATTTACTGAATTAGGTACTCAAGAGCTTGAAGTAGGCAAACAATTTAATGAGTTTAACGAACTAGCTACTGAGCTTTTGGATAAACTTAATAATGCTAGTGATAAACGCTTATCAGTAAATATTCCTGCTCATAAGTTACAAAAAATTGAAAACTACAGTTACACTGCTGTGGGTATACTAGGTACGGCCGCAGGCGCAGGTATTGGTGGTGTTGCTGCGGGGTTTGCTGTTTATGGCGGTGTTATGACATTAGGTGCAGCATCTACTGGTACTGCTATTGCATCATTATCTGGAGTAGCAGCAACTAATGCTACCCTCGCAGCAATTGGTGGCGGTTCACTTGCAACTGGTGGCTTAGGAATGGCTGGAGGCACTGCAATTTTAGGTGGTGCAGTTGCTGCTCCAATTTTAGCGATTGCAGGATGGGCTTACAATAAACATGGTGAAGAGTCTCTAGATAATGCTAGAAAGGTAAGACGTGAAGTAAACGATGCCATAGAAAAGCTAGAAGCTCTATCTAATCAGCACTTAGAAATTCAGACATATGTAACAAAAATAAAAGCAGCTATTGACTCCATTTACATTCAATTTGAAGAGTATTTTGATTCACTTAAAATCGTGAGCCGAATGATTAAAAAAGCACAGAAGTCAGGTGAAGACATAAGTGATAAGCTCAATGATGAATGCATTATTACAGATATAGAAAACGGTTACTCACTAGCTGCCATTATTGTTGATATCATTGAAACTCCAATCTTCAAGGTTCAGAAAGAAAGTGATGAGGTTGTAATTAATGAAAATGGCACTCCTACACTTCAAGCAGATGAAAATGGTTTCAATATCATTAACTCTGATGAAATAGATATTGCGATCAATAAAGCAAATTTTGATGCAAAAAGTTATTAATCTTACAAAGGAGGGGGCTTAATCCCCTCCATTCTGTTATGGAAAACGATATTAATGAATTCAGAAGCGATCAATTACCCTTGGCAAAAAGAACTAGAAAAGACTTTTGTACAAAGCCTGACGACTACATTTGGTTTAGACTTCTTACTTTTTGAAGATAAAACTGGTGGTGAAGTTGATACTATTCATAACGCTAGAAACGGTGTATATGCTACTGATATCGAGAAAAATAAATATAACAATCAGGAAGCATACAATTCAGACCCTTATCACAAGCATGAGAACTATAAGCAAACTGGTCGCAATGATAAAGAGCAACATAAACAAGGAAGGCTAGATGATGGTTACAGAAACCAAGCTATGTCTCAGGATGAGCTAAAAAAAAGGGATCTTGACCATGTCATTAGTGCAAAAGAGATTCACGAAGATGCAGGACGAGTGCTTGCAGGCCTTGATGGTGTTGAGTTAGCAAACCAATCAGGAAATCTGAAATCAACTCATCAGTCAATTAATCGTTCTAAAGGCCAAACTTCTGTATCAGAATACTTAGATAAGTTGCCAGGCTTGATTGAAACGAATGAGAAAAAAATTTTTGCGGATGAGTCTCGTCTTTCTAGCATGCCTAGAAATACACCAGAAGAACAGCATAAAGCTCGTGAACTAGAGTATCAGATCCAAAATAGCAAAGAAAAAGTAGAACAATTGAAGTCTGTTGATCCAGAGAAAATGCGTAAAGCAGATCAAGAGTCAAGAGACCGTTATAATCAACAAATTAACCTAACTTACTACACAAGTAGTAAGTTTTTAAAATCTACAGCTAAAGCTTCCGGCTTAGCTGGTCTTAAGATGGGTACAAGACAGGTTCTGGGACTTGTATTGGCTGAAGTTTGGTTCGAACTTCGTGAAGAGATACCAAAGATTTACCAAAGTTTAAAAATAAAGTTTCAACTTGATGTTTTTCTAGAAAAAATAAGTAATACATTTAGAAATATTTGGGAAAGAGTAAAATTAAGATTTAAAGAATTTCTTAATACTTTTAAAGACGGATTTCTAGCTGGTGTAATGGGAAGCCTAACAACGACCATCTTCAACATCTTTGCTACCACCCAAAAGCAAGCAGTCAAGATTATCCGTGAAATATGGTCTCATCTAGTTAAAGCAATTAAAGTCTTAATCTTTAACCCTGAAAAACTTTCTTTTGTAGAGCTATGTAAATCAGTAGTATCTATTCTATCACTGGCAATATCGACTGTTGTTGGCAGCATTGCATACTCCCAACTAATACCAATCTTATCATTCCCATTTGGTGCTGAGCTTGCTGCATTCGCAGGTGCATTTATCACTGGCATTGTTACATTGGGTTTAAATTATTTTTTACTACATAGTGAAATAGCGCAAAATATTTGGAACTACATTGAATCTATCATGCCACATGCAGGTACAATCAAAAAATATCAGGCAATTAATGATGAGCTTGATAGATACTTACTTGAACTTAGTAAATTAGAGTTCAATCTTGATACGAGTGAAATATTGAGTTTTTCGGAACAACTTCAGGCCTGTAACAACGAAGTTCTAAAGTCTAGTTTAATTTCTGAAGAGGTTAAAAAACGTAAAATTGACCTTCCTTTTGAAATGGGAAACAAGTCTAGCACTAAACAATGGCTAACTTCGTTAACAAAAAAATGAATACATTTCCCTGTTCAAAGTGTGGACTCTGTTGTCAACTTGTTGGAACGGCTCAAGAGACAAAAGATCTCGACCGCGGAGATAGTGTATGTCTTCATTACGATGAAGGTACAAAGTTATGCTCGATCTATGAAAACAGACCTGATATCTGCCGAGTTGACAAACAGTACTCTCTCAATTATTCACAGGAATATGATTGGGATACATTTGTAAGGATCAATATTAAAGCCTGTGAATACATTATAAGTAAGCACTCCTAAACTCAACCATACTGTTGTGGTTTAAAACAATTGGTCAGCTTGATTGAAGCTATACGAGTTTCATTGCCAGTGCTGATTTGAAAATGATTTGCACTTTAATATGTATTAACATGCAAAATTCGTGTGTTTTCGAGCAGATTTCAGCTGTTTTCATAGCGAATAGCTAGATTATGTCGATAGCCTTCACTTATGCACATGAAACTGCATAAAAATTCAGATTTTGACTCATCTCTGACTTCTTACTCGCTTAGGCGAACAGAAGCATGTCAGCGCACAATGAACTCAAGATCGCTGAGATTTATGCGTGAATCAGTCTGTGAGAAACTGATTCACAAGCTTACTTTGGGACAAAAGACGAGTTATTTTTTTACTCTAATCCGTTGGTTTCGGATTAAAATTTATATAGGTTAACGCCGCTCACAAGGGCGCTTTGCCCAGAGCGAAGCGGCGAATAAAGCGTCCCAGCCCGGCGGCTTTTTTCCGGGCGATTGCTGCGCCTTGTTATAGCTTTAGTGTGCCATTTGCGAATGAAAGCAGTTGAATGAGAACAACACCAATAATGACGATTGACCAGCCGATGAAAATATTTCTTCGCGAGCTTGGGTTCCGCTTTGATTTAAAAAAGGATGCTATTCCAACGTGTACTATTGGGAATAGTAGCGCCCCCCCAAACGCTTCCGCCAAGTATTGCGAAAATGCCGCTGGATGATCGAATAGTACTGTAGAAAAAAACACTCCATTATCTTCGTAAAACATGGTGCAGAATGCCACTATATACGAAATCAAAGATAATATAATCGCTAATCGCAGTGACGTTTGCTTCTTTGGGATTTCGGTTGTATCCATCGCTAATTCATTTTCCATTTCTTGAGATCCTTAATCAGTGAAGTGCTATAACGTCTTAGTATTTATGCGCTGTTTGCAGGGCATAAACCGCTTGTTCACTCAATCTTAAATATGGCCGCTGCCACATCCATGTCAATTGGTATAAATGATGCTATAGGAATTTGTTTTTTTACGGTAGCGGTTTTTTATACATATCAAGCGTTAAGTTTACCTCTGCTCTTTCTATACGGCCGATGTAACTACGGTCAATTTCTTCCCTTAACGCTAATTCATCCTGAGATAAGCCTCTGAGCTTTCTCATTTTACGCATAGCATGACCTAATTAAGTCGCTAAAGTTTTCATAGTGTCTCCTTGATCACAAGGCAAACACTATGTGAATTTGCTTATCAACTAACCACGGATTATAGTCCGCATTTGATGCTTATAGTCCTCTTTTAAGCCATTGAGCACACTTGAGTTCTGTATATACAGCAACCAATAGCTCTATTCACATCACAAGGAAAAGTAATGAACTCCTATAACGTCATTTTTAAAGGTGATTTACGTGCAGTTTTGAGCAGTTTTCGTAGCAATCAACGTGAGTCAGCGACTATTCAGCGATTATGCATACAAAACTGCATAACTAATTAGATCTTGAGCATTGTTACGCAAGACGCTTCACGATTTCTCTACAGAGCGAATAGCATCACTTACATATGCAAAATGCCGACTGATGAACTCACAGCTCCCATCAAGGGACGTTACAGTGACTGAATTAGGAATGCTGCGGCCTGAGCTATTGCGGCGCTGGTAGATGGCGAAAGCTCTTTGTCGCCAGTAGATTTCCATCAAGAAGGTTATTGTACGAATATCACTGTTAATGCGTCTGTTTCCTCCGAAGGTCCTATCTGATACTCACCAACTGATCACTAATTGGTTAGCTTAATCATAGCAGAATGAGTACTCGATAACGACTTGATAAACAAATGATAAAAATATTAGTTCGTTCGCTAAGGGCGAGTCATGTCTGCACAAAAGTCACTTTGAAAATAAGACCTTCGCCAGAAAAAATTCTCAATCTGCTATTTGCATAATAAAGTGTCAACAACTAGCATCGTGCTTGTTCAACACTTGGGATAAGGTCGCGGCTACGCGCGGCCTATCCTTATTTGTTAGACCGCAACTCGCATGCTTTACCTCTCTTCATAGTTCGACCATGATTTTCCGAAATCAGCAAGATCACCGGCACTTGAAACGACCGTGAGATAGCTTCCCTTTTCATGCCGTTTAAGCCGGGTTAGCCCCGTGTAGATCAATGCGAGTGCTTGATTGTCAATTTTCTCGCCTATGAAGAGAACAATTGCGCGGGACTCCCAGCCTTTGAAGCTATGTAGGGTTGTCGCTTTAACTCTAGCGTCCCCCATATAAAACCCCATCTTCTTTCGGCGTGACTCCTTCTTATCGGAACAGTATGTATGAACTGCATTAACGCCCTTTGATTCAAGAGCACTTACTACAGCCGCCCCCATCACTTGTGTTCCGGTTAGGAACGTAATATCCGTAATGGCCAAAATGTCTTCTTGGGCTCTTGGAGCCATTCTAAGAATTTCTTCCGTACAGACTTGTACGCTATTTCCAGAAGATGTCTGTACCCACCGTAGCTGGCACGGATAAAGATCAAGCTCCCCCTGAATACCGTTTGGTAGGTCAACCGTGTCGCTTGGTAAATAACGACTGGCAAAAGTTCGTGCAGTTTCCATTGCTGTAGGCGGGAGCCTGTAGCATGTCTGAAGCTCTGCCCATCTACCGCCCGGAAACCCCGCACCAGTCATGGCTTCGTCCGTCCAGGATCGAGCAGTTCCATAGATGTCCTGCGTCGCATCAGCGACAAGCAACATTTCCCCGCCTGCGCTACACACTTTTCTCAATACATTCCACCAAGTGGGAAGGAAATCCTGCCCCTCGTCTACAAGCACGGCATCGTATCGTTGTATAACGTCTTCATCGTCGTTATTTATGCAACTGGCTACGAGCAAAGGAAGTTGCGTGCTGAGAATTTGATTCAGTTGCCCCTCTCCGCCTTTCCAAAGGTCGCGATACTCATCCTCGTGGTCGGACTCTTCACACACCCGTTTACACCAAGCGTGAAAGTTCAGCCAAGTTATTCCTTGCCTCGTCCGCCCATGAGCATTTGGCCACCTCACAGCTACATCCATCAGGTAGTGCAGCAAAGTGATATTGAAGGTTACAACAAGGACTTCCTTGCCCTCGCCAAGCAGTTGCGCGGCTCTGGCCGCAAGGATTAGAGATTTCCCGGAGCCTGCCGGTCCTTTGATTCGCCTGTAACCGGATTGAGTGCGTGAAGTTACATAGCCTCTTTGCGCAGCATCCAACTCGATCGGTTTTCGTTGGGTAGCAGCGTAATCTGGCTCAACAAGCCAGTTCCTCATGTCGTTGGCTTGATCTTCCGTCATGAATCTTGACGAAGACCGACGACTTTCGGGGAATACTAGGTCAATTCTGCTTTCTGAAATTGCTTCTGCACCAGAGATTGGATTGTATTGAGACCATTCCAGCATTCCTCTGTAGGCTAAGCAGGGCTCCAGTAACCTATTTATCTGCTCTTGTCTGGCAAACGGAAATATCACACCCGCAGTAATAGTGGAAAAACCTGCCTTTCCGTTTAACCTCGGGCAGTAAAGGTTATGAATTTCCTGTTTGTATCTGAATATTTTCTCGATAGGGTTTTGGCTTTGGATTGAGAATGACTTATTGCCGTCGCTTGCACATAGTTTGGGAGCCATCCCATCTCTTCTTTCAGTCCAGTACTGCATCGCATCGAGGTTCCAGTCTTTAACTTCGAATACAGCAATTCCAACATTCGGATTTAAAAGAACGAAATCTGGCCTCAATCCATTTAAGTGTGGCTGGATGTATATCTCCCATTCGGGCGCTAATCTCTCGCTGAACAAGTCGAATACGAGCCGTTCGCCTGTGGTCAGTGGCTGGCGGAGCCCTTCTAGCTGATCAATTGGTGGTGATACGAATCGTTCCACGCTCTCGCGAACCTCAATTTTGTGGTCTAACGCTTGCCTAAACAGCGCGAAATAGCAGGCTAAACTTAGCGACGAAGGAGCGCAAGCCTGCTGTTTTGCGTCCTTTGGTTTAGGCATTTGTCATATTTTTATATATTCAACAAACCTTTGCAGTTAGGGTATTTAGAACACCCCCAAAACTTATTGCCAGCATACTGCCCATTTTTAGCAGTTCTTAGAACCATCTTTGATCCACACTTCGGGCAAAAAGGTATTTCAATTTCTTCAAAATCATCCTCTTCAATATTGCTTTCTACTTGCGTGTATTTAAATTGATTATCGTTTGCTGGTTTTGCTGGTTTTGCTGGTTTTGCTGGTTTTGCTGGTTTTGCTGGTTTTGCTGGTTTTGCTGGTTTTGCTGACTTCTGAGGCTCATTTGATTTTTCAGTATTAAGAAAATAATTAAGCAAAACCGCAATAACAAAGGTATGCGGTAATGCTGCCACAAGGCAGTATGGAGCAAAGCACGCCCCGAATATGAAAAGTTGATTAACGATTATTATGACTACCCAAGTTACAAGAAATGCTTGGAAGTTATTGAATGCACTCTTAAGTATGTCTTTTATCATGACCTTACCTTAAAATTGCTAAGCTGTCCCGCGGAGGCCGCGCTTTTTGCGGCCGGAGTGCACTTGAGTAACTGGTTATTATTCTGACTGAGGCATCTCTCCAGACTTTTTGCATCCGTAGTACAAAGATTGAAGTAGGCCAACAAGTGGAAGAATAGCCCATAATGCTAGCCAAGGATTACTGCCAAACCCTCTAATGCGATTTGCCAAAACATGAATCAGGATTATAACAACAATTAATGATGCTATTGCATTAGCACCTTCTGAACCAATAGCCTTAGTCATGCCCATAACAAACGAGCCAATAAAAATAACTAGTAGATTTATTAGCCAAAACTTCATTCTACTGTACTTAGCTCCAAACATATTTCCTCCGAATTTAAATAATCAACGTCTTAGTATTTATGCGCTGCGCTGTTTGCAGGGCATAAATCGCTTGTTGGACTTGGTCGCTGCCACATCCATGTCAATTGGTATAAATGATGCTATAGGAATTTGCATTTTTGCGGTAGTGTATTTTATTGAGTTTGATGGTAATCACTTGATATCGCTTTACCTTTCCCGTTCTTTCACGCTTATTTTTTGCTGATGAATCACTATCTAACGACTCAAAACCCCAAGGAATACACCTCCCCTCGAAGTTGCCGCTGGGCGAATAGACAAATTGCGTGAGTCTTGCCATGGATGGCAAGCTAGCTTTCGCAGATGCAGAGACGCTTCCTTCGGAAGCGATAGCAAATTTGGCAATGAGCACAAGGGGCTTTCAACTCCGTTGGGGTGTCTTGGAGCATCCAAGGAGGATAGGACGAGCAGTCCTCCTTGGTCGGGTGAGGGGGGAAACCCCACGACTTTGACTTTAATTAAAGCATTCAAACTACGGAAAAGATGGGGTATGTCGCTTCTAAGTCGAACCATCAATTTTTATATAGGCAAAGCTTTACTTGGCCTATTCACCTTTTAAACTGCGAAACACACTTTGGGGCATTTCCTCGCTAGCACTTAATGATCGGCATACTTCGCCACTTAGTCGTATATTGAGGCGTCAATAAGTCCCTCCGCATAGACCATTTTTGCTCTATGCCTTGAGCAGCGACAAACAGAGTATCACTACCATAACGTTGGTTAATGTGATCGAGTGTAAGCATTAGTGCTGGCTTTGCGGTGAGAGGATTGAACAAGTCTAATTGGCTATGCTGCTCGCTCGCTAAGTCCATCAAACCTACGCCTATCTTGTAATAGCGTACACCTTCACGAAATAGCTTAGGTGCGGCTTCACAGATAGCCTTAGTCAACTCGACAGTACAGTTAGTTGGACAAGGAAAATGCACCACTGTTTTATAACTAACAGGGCGCTCATCATGAGGAGAGTTACTGGCAAATAACAGCATAGTCTTGCAGACTGAGCCTTGCTTACGTGCTTTAGCAGCCGCAATACCCACATGCTTGCTCAGTGATTGGAGTAACGATTCAAAATCGGTGATGCGTTCACCCATGCTTCTTGTCGAGAATATCTGCTTCTTATCAGCCCTTGCTTCATCCCACACCTTGCATACTTGGCCGTTAAGCTCGCGTACTGTGCGCTCGACTTCGATGCTGAACTGTTTACAGGCTAATCCTGCTGGCATGTTAGCGAGGTCAAACGCAGTACGGATATTCATCAGTTCGAGCTTAGCGCTAAGCCTACGTCCTATCCCCCAAACATCACCCACTGCAAGCTGCTTTAAAATAGCGATTCGGTCTTGGTCATTGTCGATAACACAGACACCTTTATAGCCCTCTATCTTCTTAGCAGCATGGTTAGCTAGTTTCGCCAGCGTCAGGGTTTTAGCAATCCCCACACAAACAGGTAAACGGGCTTCTTTCCATACAGCTCGCCTTATCAATTGTCCTTGGGTATGCAGGCACTTTATTGCAGGATAACAATTCTTAAACGACAGGAAGGTTTCATCGATACTGTAGACATGCTGCTCAGGTGCAAAGCGGCCGATGATGTCCATCATCTTGCTAGACAAATCAGCATACAGTTCATAGTTAGACGAACAAGCAATAACACCACGCTTAGCGCAGAGTGCTTTGACTTGAAAGTAAGGCACAAACTTCTGAATACCCGCTTCTTTGGCTTGTCTATTGGCAGCAACAATCATCCCATCGTTGTTACTGAGTACAATTATAGGCTTACCACGCCAATCAGGCCGGAACACCTGTTCCGCGCTACAGTAGAAGCTATTGGCATCGACTAGCGCAAACATCTACTTTTCACTCAATATGGGACTTTTACGGTGGCAACGGATAGAACGAGTAATAACCCCTTCAATACTAAATTCATCGTATTCGTGAATGATGACAGGCTGGTGTTGCTGATTGGAGGAAAGCAGTAAACGGCGGGGTATATCAATGATTTTGCAAACAAACTCCCTATTTAAACTGGCAACAATCACATCGCCATTACGCACTGTCTCATGGCGGTCAACAATGAGTACATCGCCATCAAAGATGCCGACATCTTGCATCGAATCCCCTTCTGCAAAGGCGAGAAAAGTCGAACTTGGATGGTTAATCAATAACTCATCCAAGCTTAGACCTAGCTGCGTGTATTCAGCAGCTGGTGACTCAAAACCTGTAATGCCTGCACGGGCAGGAATAGGGATAACACGCATAGCAATAAACCACTGTAATTATATACAGCAATTATAGGCGTAGAATGGCAGCTAGCAAGAATTATTCAGCGACCTCAATGTAACACCATTGGTTCTTCTCTTTATCGAAGGTCACGTTAATGTTCATTGGGTCGGTATAGCCTTGTTCAGCTCGGAAGAATGCGATCTCGCTTATCTCTGCTAAGTCATCAATACACTGTGGCTGCATTAATGTGTATAAAAACATGGCTATAAAACCGACACAGAATTATGAACAGCCTAGTATATTCACAAGAATTATTTTCCAGATTTATTTTTAGTCTTTGCTTTTATCAACCACTTATTTGATAAATCACAACGCCCCATATAACTTGATATGCGTATATGCTTTACTATCGAATCTGCTGATGTTTTAGCCCGACATTCTGAGTGATCAACTCCTGTGTCGATCATGTTTTTTAACTCGGCAATTCCATGCTCAGAGTTATAATAATTAATTTTTGTCATGGTTATATAACCAAAACCATGCAGTCTTTGCAGACAATCAATAAGTCTAGATGCTGGAATCTTTAAATTTAGTTTCTCACTCAAAATTGGTACAAGGTTTGATATTTCACTTTTTGAATGCATTTCAATATCCATATATTTCTTCAAGTTACGAAAGTAAAAATAGTCTTTCCCACCTAATTCCGAGAATTTCGCTTTGTTTGCCTCACGTTCTGAAACAACAAAAAAATCGCCTTGTCCAAATGAATATTCCTCGTATAAGAAGAGCGCCACTTTTATCTCAAGTGGTTTTAGGTGAGGATTGGAGATGATATTCATTATAAATCTATATTCATTAGCACGGCGAGCTACATCAGTGATGTTTTGCTTGAGAATACCTAGTTTTGAAAATGCTAATAAATGTTCTCTAGTGCTATAAATATCATTATGTGGAATTGAGGGATTAGATACCTCAGGAAGCAACACTATTGGATTACTTTGCGTGCCAAATCTATTGCCCATTTCCCTTCCTTTTTGTACTACCATCACCACGTCAGCATATTACTACATCGCAGCAGCTCTTATGTAATACATTGATAATTATTAGTTTAATTTTATATCAATCATAGCGCTAATAGTAATCACATTAAAGATTCATTTTAAATGCATTTTTAATGTTGAAAATAATGCACTAAGGGTTTGATGTATCTATTTGTATTTATTGAACTTAACCAATAAATAACTCAAGGGAAATTATATTGTTTCATAAACTAAGTATCCGTAATCATCTTAAATGCTCTCTGTATTATGGCCCATGAGATACATAACCGGAGAGAGCCCATGAAAAACCTGAAACATAAAAAGCATAAAAAACATCAACATAAACATAAACAACTAAAGGCAAACCAAGCCCCAAAAAAACCAGCTACATCCCAAGAGACAATAGTTGATGCAACAATACAATTCTCTATTTCTGCCTTTACTGGACGTGTAAACGAACCCACGAAGCCACTTGCATTTGATGGGAAATTACCACCGATGGCATTAAAAATGGTGTGCACCATTGCCGCAAAAACAGAGTCGGTTCCAGATTTCGCGGTCACCGCCTTATTAACAACGCTGAGCCTTGCTATTGCTAACCGTTTTCGCATTCAACCAGATAAGAACAATACCGCATATATCATTACTCCGAACTTGTCAGGCATGATTATCGCTGAACCCGGAAGCCGTAAATCTGCACCCGTCCGCTTGGTCACGGAACCATTCACTAATCTTGAAAAGTCTCATGCAAAATCGCAAATGAAAAATGCGAAAGATGATGCTAAACAGCTTTCAAAACAGAAGCTTAAAAATCTTGCATACGAAAAGAAGGCAAGGTCTCTTTCTGTTGAGCTCGTAGATTACTCATCGACCTCTGATGAATACAAAGACATCGAAAAGCAGCTTGATGATGCACTGGAAAAGTATCAAGAAATTCCACAAAAGAAGGCACCCAAAATGCTAGTGGTGCAAGACCCTACACTGAAAGGGTTACTGCAAATTGCTGAAGCCCAGTCTGAACCTGTGTTGATTTATAAGGATGAGCTTGCTCCCTTTTTAGAAGAAGTCTATGCCTCAAAAAATAGTGGTTTCAGACGCTATTTGATTGAAGCAATGGATGGAAAAAATAGCTACACCAATGTCACTGCTCACAAATCAATACAAACGGTTAAGCCCCCAATTATTTCATTGATGGGTACAACTCAACCAAGTGTAATTTGCAAACTGGTAGGTAAGATTGCAGCAGAAAAAATAGTCGATGATGGTTATTTAGATCGCTTTCAACTAGTCACATTTCCAAATGCCAATTATGTGTTGGAGCACTCGACCAGCCTTGAGCACGTAGATGAACAATCAATAGGGGCGTTAATGGCACTTGTAAAGTTGCTTTATAAAAGCTCAAAAGCACCTATCAAAGTGACAATAAACGATGATGCTAAAAAACGGTTTGAAAGCTATAAAACGAAACTCAGTAACTTACAAAAGTCAGAGAAAATATCACCACATGTAAAGAATAAACTCTCGAAATACCCCGACATGATGCTGAGTATTGCATTGGTTATTGCTGTGCTTCGTACGTTTGAAAAGGACCCTTCGTCAATTTTTACACTCAAAACACTCAAAAGCACTGACCTTAAAATGGCGAGTAAATGGACGCATTACTACTTTCAACACCTAAAAAAACTGTGGAGTTCCAAAAGCGCTAAGAAGGAAAATGCGCTCAAGATTTTAGAGAACCTCAAATCACTGTTAGATGAAAATAAGTGCTTCACCACTCGTGATATCACCCAACGCAATTGGGCTGGTATAAACAAGGAAAATGATAAAGCAAAAGCGGCGCTTCAAATACTCGTCGATGAAGGGGTTATTAAATCTGTAAATGATACCAAGAAGACCGGACGTCCATCTGAAAAATGGCAGTTAATCGTCAAAATCGTCGATTAATTGAGTTCCTGATGGGGAGGATTACCTCCCCTGCATCTAATACCGTTTACAGAGAGAATTATTATGAAAAACGAATTATCTACACCCGCTATTAATAGTACTATGTTTAATATTTATAAGTACTTAGATAACAGTAACAATGATATTCACATTACAATAGATAACTATTTAGAAGCTGTCATTCAGTATCGTGTTAGCCATAACAAGTTTGTATCTAAGGCTATGCATCAACGTCTAGCCGAGCATACAGCGCTAAACGTGATGGACACTAAAGCGCTCAAATACGCATTGCAACATGCCTCTGTAGGTGCTGTCACTGATAGCATTAAAGGCCTGCATCTTCAGAGCCGTTTGCTTGAATCTCAATTAGCCAACCCACAGGCATGGGCGTGTTATCCCATCATCGATAAGCTGCATATTACAGTGGATGTGGCTGAAGATGAGATTGATGATTTATACAGTCAATCTCCGTCTATCTTTGAAAATAGCCAATTTCAGTGCTCCAAGACAAAGCCCAAGCGCCAGAAAGGCCAATTCTATAGAGATGTACTGACATTCTCATTAAAGACTGATAAGACAGCGCAGATACGCATGTTCTTTGGTGATTACGCTAAAAATCGTAAAACCAAGCACAACAAGCTAAGAATTGAGTTTATTCCTGCGCGGTTTACGCCTAAACAGATTAGTGAGTTTTTCTATCTGCTAAAGCGCTCTAAGTATATTAAGGACTATAAAGCCAAGATGCGAGGCGCAAATGTCACCCAATGTGATATTACCATTGACTTCTTGTGCGTTCCTACGCCACTGGTGATTGTCGATAAGCCAAAGGCAAAGAATTTTGATAATCACAGTGAGCATGAGAATAAGGGGATGCGCTTTGTTCAAACGATGTATATATGCAACCAAAATGACAGCCATATCGTCGCTTATAGCAAGCCAGAAAAGCTGTTAGAGATGAGTTCTAAAAAGGCAAAGGATCGGCTTCCTATGCTCATTAATGAAGATGGTAATCCGTTAGCGGTAACACGTTTCGAAAATGTTTACCGTCCCCAACAGTCTGGTAGCACTCGGTTACTACAAGACCTGCACAAAATGAGTCGCCTGTTTAAGTCTGTCGAAATCTATCGCCCTGACATACTCGGCAACTTAGATGAGGCAGAGCGCAAATTAGCACTTAGAGATGGACTGATGGTGTACTTCAAAAAGAAGCTTGATGAAGCCGCCTTTATGGCGCGAAATGACATGCTTAAGCACCATGCAATGTATATTAATAGCAAAGCGTTTAAGTCGATGCAAGAGAAGGTGCTGCGTAAGTTACGAAAGTGCATCATATCCCCGAAGGCTTAGCCTAGTTAACCGTGTCAAAAACAGTGGCTGAAATTTAGGCTCAAAAGTGATACTATTAACGTGTTTCTAGTATCACTTTTCCCTTCTCGTTCAAACCTCTAAACACAATTCAACTTAATATACTTACTGGAGTTCTCTATGACTACAGCGACCCCTTATGCGCTGTATTTGAGCCGCCTGTCTATTAATAGTCAGCGCTCTATCAGCTCACAAATGCGCAGTATTGCGCGACTCATGCAGTGGCAAGAAGACTGTCTCGATGACAAGCTGTGTCAGATAGACTATCAACAAGCGCTGCAAATACGCGCAATGATGACCCATGCGCAGTGGTCAGCCCGTTCCATCAACCGCGCCATGATAGCGATTAAGAATATTGTCAAAGTGGCGGCCTTGATGAACAAAGCCGATTTATCGCAAGTCGCTAACTTGCAGACCATTAATCAGGTAAAGCACGGTGAGCATCAAGGTACGCCGTTAAGCACAGAGCAAGTGACCGCAGTATTGGATTACTGTAAAACGCAAAAAGGCACCTTCGCTACCCGTAATCTGGTGATATTCAGCCTGTTCTTGGGTACTGGATTGCGCCGCAGTGAGTTATCGGCGTTGATGCTGAGTGACTATGATGCCAACTTGCATACCCTGACCGTAGCAGCAGGTAAAGGTAATAAGAGTCGCACCTTGTTCTTACCTGAATGGGTAGAACTAAATCTGTTGGCATGGCTTAAGTTGCGTCAGCGCCAGCAGGGTTATTTAGTGTGTAAGTCGACACTGACAGGCAAGCTTAAGCTAACCGAGCCAACCACCCCCACGGCTTTATATCGGTTAGTTAAAGACACCTTGTATGAGCTAGGGGTAGATAACGTATCACCCCATGATTTACGCCGCACCTTCATTACTCGCTTGCTTGAGCAAAATGTGGATATCAATACCGTGCGCCAAATGGCAGGACACGCCGATATCAGCACCACTACCATTTACGATAAACGTGACCATGCGTTTATGAAGCAAGCTGCTGCGATGCTGGATTACATTCCGCCGGATAAACCCATTAAACGGGGGCGCGGCAGTCGATGATAAACGTCAAACCCATCGCTAAACACGCTAAGCATTGTTACTACCTTGCGACTCAAATCGCCGAAGACTTATTACTGTCAGCCGTCAATTATGGCTTTGAGTATATGCCGTCCTATGCGATTAACTCGTTAGTGGGTATCAAGCTGCAACATGGCATTAACCATGATATCGACAGCACCCTCGCGCTGTTTCCGCTAAAGGATAATTACCCTCTAATGGCAGAAACGGTGCAGCACAATGCGCGGTTTCTGTGTGAACTGTTTAAGCTAGATGCCGCAATGAAACCCATGATGGTGCTCATCATCGTGCTCAATGCCAATGCGGGACTCAAAGAGTTGCTTAACCTGCTAGCTGACCATGATACGGATATTCTCATCCATTGGTTAGAGCATGAGACGGGGCTTAGCAGTGATGATATCCATGAGCAGCTAGAACCTTTAGCCCGTAATCGCTTTATTGAGGGTGCAGCATTGCTCCTACCGCATTTGTTGAGAATACCTGAGCCGTTTAGGGTATTGCTGGTGACTGAAAAGCTCACTCGCCGTGAAGCCTTGCTCGCGCCGATTATCAAGCACAGCCCCACAGCACAGTTCAAGCTTAAACAATTTGAGCATGTGAATGCTGATTTAGTGTATCGCTATCTAAGGGCTGCCATGGCTCAGCGGCTGAAAGGCGTTAACATTTTGCTCTATGGGGCAGCGGGTACAGGCAAGACCGAGCTATCTCGAACCTTAGCAAAGGCGCTGCGGCGCAGCTTAGTGGAAGTGCAAAGTGTGCAGTTTGAGGATGGTAAAGTGACTGAGGAGTTCTTGAGTAAAGAGCCGACTAGCCAACGCTTAACCTACCTTAATCTACTGCAAAGCTTGCTCGATGGCTCAGATGAAAGCCTGTTATTGGTCGATGAGTGCGAGAGCGTGTTTAAGCATGCCGATGAGCATTACTCCAAAGAAGGCCTAATGCGCTTACTGGAAACCAATCCTGTACCTGCCATTTGGATTACCAACCATGTATCGCAACTTGAACCAAGCTACATACGCCGCTTTAAGTTAGTGATGGAAATTCCTGTACCCGATGAAGCCTTTAGCTTTGCCATGAGTAAAACCATGCTCAAATCACTTAAGGTATCGGATGCATTTCGCTTGGTGTTAGCCAGCAAATCTAATGCCGCCCCTGCTTATATTGCGAACGCCGCCCATGTGGCAAGTACCTTAGCCTTAACAGGGGATGAGGCTGAAATCGTGGTATTGGACGTTATTGATGCCACCCTTGAAGCCTGCGGGGAAGAGCCGCCAGCGGCTAAATATCAAGGCCAGCTCAGCTTTGACCCGAGTTGCTTAAACCTTAACGCCATCGACGGACAAGATACGCAGTCCATTATCAGTGATATCGATACCGCGATAGCCAACAGCCTCCCTGTCAGGGTGTTACTCAATGGTCCCCCAGGTACAGGTAAAACAGGCTGGGTACATCACTTAGCTGAAACCCACGGCTTGGATATCATGCACATCAAGTGCTCAGATGTACTGAGTAAGTATGTCGGTGAGAGCGAGCAGAACATTGCAGCGCTGTTTAGAGAAGCGCACAGAACAAAGAAGCTAATGCTCTTTGATGAAGTCGATAGCTTGCTCAGTCAGCGTGAGAGCGCTCAAGCGCAGTATGAAGTGCAGCTCATCAACGAACTGCTGTCACAGCTTGAATGCAACACCATGCCCGTGTTTGCAGCGACTAACGCACTCAGCGCAATCGATGGCGCAGTGATGCGCCGCTTTGACTTTAAGCTGACCTGTGACTATCTGACTGAAAGCCAGCGCCAGACCTTGTATAAGCAAGTATTGGGTATCACTAAGTTAACCCAAACCGAAGTAGACCAACTTCACGCACTACAACAATTAACGCCCGGCGACTTCGCTATCGTAGCAAGGCGCATGTTATTTCAACCTAACCACAACCACAGAGCCACTGCGATAGCTCTGTTAACCCAAGAAAACAACCGTAAACAAGCCACGCGCCGCATTGGCTTTATCAACTAAACCCAACAATACAACCCACTAAACCACGAAAAGGAACACCTCATGACAACATTATTGAGTTCGCTCAAGGTTATCGCTCGCCCTGAAATCGCCGTTAAGCCGCCTATCATCGGCAAAAGAACCCGCTTGGTTGACAAGCTTAAGCAGCAATTGGACATGGCCGAATGCTTTATCCAAGGCAGCGAGTTTGAAGCCTACCGCGAGAAAAGTGTCAAAGACCCAGAGACGGGAGAGCGTAAGAAGGTGCGCCGCCGTATCACAGTGCGCCCATGGTACTACGACAGTGAAGGTCACTATTACTTCGAAGTCCGTATCGGGATTAAGCCTATCGAACTGGTAAAGGATAAACCCGCTATTGATGTCGGTGATAAAGCCAAGCTACCTGACACTATCAAGCTGATTATTGATGCAGTGGAGAAAGGTGAACTAGATGAGTTCATCCTCAAGGCATCTAAGTTCCCGACCAAGAAAGCTAAAGCCAACACAGACGCAAAGAGTGAAGCGAAGAGCGATACCTCAGCCAAAACCACCAAGTAATGCACACACTATCAGGAGCAGAAGGAAACCCCTTCTCTCCTGAGTCTTTAGTATCAATAGGGATAGACCATGGCGATTATCCGTGAAATCAATGTCAAATATCAGTTCAAAGAAACCCAGTGCGCCTTGGCCGAGCAAGCCATCACACGACCTGAAGATACCGCGCAGGTATTTGACTACCTAAAGCATGAAACCAAAGAAATGTTTATCGTGGCTAATCTGACAACCCAGCACACCATTAACTGTGTTGAAGTGGTGGCGACAGGTTCCGTGAACGGTATCAGTATGCGACCCGTCGAAGTGTTACGCACGGCCGTTATTCTGAATATGCCCAGCGTTATCCTTGTTCATAACCACCCTTCAGGCGATCCAACACCAAGCACTAGCGATATTCAATTCACCCGTAAAGTCATTGAGTGCGCCAAAGTGCTGGATATCAATGTCCTCGACCATGTGATTATTGGCCTTAACCGCTTTACTAGCCTTCGCGAAACCCACAGCGATTTGTTCTAACACCAACTAAGGACACAAGATGAATACCATTAATAAAGAGTTGGCCTTGCCTGTCTCTGACAGACTGCTATTGGCATTAACCCCGTTTATCAGTAACCAAGTCCACAATGCCGTGACGATTAACTTTCGTGATCCGGATTACAGCCCACAACGGGGTGGCTTTCATCCTGTGGAGATAAGGCTAGAGAAACACACCGAGCAATGGCAGTTATGCTACATCACCGACTTTTGCTATGTCGGCCAAATGGGGCAATGGGAGTTGGTTAAAGAACTGGACTTTGACTTTAGCTGCGGCGTATTTCAAAGCATTAGTGGCCTACTCGTCATTGAAGCGGCAGTAGAGTTTTACCCGATATGGGAGCAAAACTTCCTGTGCTATTGGCAGGAGTTAGCCGTTTTTAATGTCAGTGTGTCGGCAGATTAACCCTCAAAACACTCAAAACCACCGCAAAAGTCACCTATTAAACACGCTAAAGTCGACTACACTGATGCTCAAGCAGGAAATGTCTTCCTTGCTTGCGCTATGGACTGTCTTAAAGAATAAGGAGCAAACCCATGTCAGGATGGTATGAATTAAGTAAAAGCAGTAATGAGCAATTTAAGTTTGTATTAAAGGCGGGGAATGGAGAGGTCATTCTCACCAGCGAGCTTTACACAGGTAAGAGTGGTGCGTTGAATGGTATTGAATCCGTGCAAACCAACTCCCCAATCGAAGCTCGATATGCTAAAGAAGTGGCTAAAAACGATAAGCCGTATTTCAACCTCAAAGCAGCCAATCACCAAATCATTGGTACTAGCCAAATGTATTCGAGCACGGCTGCGAGGGATAATGGGATCAAGTCAGTAATGGAGAATGGGAAAACGACGACGATTAAAGATATGACCTAAATAGGGGTATGCAGAGTGGTGAAAACGAAAAGTAGGGGCAAATGTCTGAAAGCAAAACTGGTGGTAAGTATCTAACATGACTGAATTTTAGGTACAAAAAAACCGACGCTAAGGTCGGCTTTGAAGTGGTACCAGTGGCCAGACTCGAACTGGCACGCTTATTAGGCGGTTGATTTTGAATCAACTGTGTCTACCGATTTCACCACACTGGCACTATCTTCAATCTCAAAAACTTTGCAAATCTTTGCAAGGATTTTGCACGTTAATTCTTTTGAATTAACTTTTTACATCAACAGCTTAGTGAAATTAAAGCTGTAAACACTGTGACTTTTGAATCCACTGTGTCTACCGATTTCACCACACTGGCATAATCTTCAATCTCAAAAACTTTGCAAATCTTTGCAAGGATTTTGCGCGTTAATTCATTTGAATTAACTTTTTACATCAACAGCTTAGTGAAATTTAAGCTGTAAACACTGTGACTTTTGAATCCCCTGTGTCTACCGATTTCACCACACTGGCATATCAAATATGTACTTAGAAGCAATCAAAACAACTGGCTGTCTCTAAGTGCTGGGAATTATACCTTTGCTTATGACAATGGCAAGTCTTTTGCCGCGACTTTAATACAAATTGCATTTAACCGCTCAAAAATCATGCTCTTGGGGTTATTCTGCGCCATGGGATAATAAAAAAGCGGTATATTCTTTATCACTTTTTTGAATATGGTTTACCAACCAAGCTTTCAAGAAAGCCATTAATTCGTCGGCAACATCTTCACCTCTAACAACTCGCTTTTGAAAATCAAGTACTTGCCCAACTAACTTGCCGTGCTTTTCCTTATGACTATCAGTTTGAGGGTAACCAAAACGCGCAAAGAGTTCCTCTTCATAGGCAAAGTGATTGGCCGTGTAATCCACTAACCCTTGCACGATACGTTTGATGGCTTCGAGTCCATACTCTTCATTTAATGTGCGGTGTAATTCATTGATCAATGAGACTAAGCGCTGATGTTGACGATTGATCTCAGGCATTCCTATGTCTAACTCAGGCCCCCATTTCACAAAGAGTTTATTTTGCGCCTGACTCGAATTAAAAAATGCCGCATTCACATGGAACCGATGCAGCAAGGAGCCGATTTCCTGCGACATGTTATACACTTTCAAACTCGATAAGTTAGTGTTGTTGGTGTGGGAGGCATTACTCAGGGCTAGCTCAGCCATCACACTGATATTTTTGTTAATTTCCTCTGCTACTGTATGTTGTTGTCCCGATGCAGTGGCAATTTGATGGGACATATCGGTAATGGTCTCCACCTGAGCGACAATCTGCCCGAGTGCACTGTGAGCTTGATCAACCATATCAGCCGTTTCGTCGGCAATCGCCACGTTTTTCAACATGACTTCAACACCATGTTGTGCGCCTTTTTGTAATGCGGCGATTTGCTGCTGGATCTCAACCGTGGCTTCGGATGTTCGTTTAGCGAGATTACGCACTTCATCGGCAACTACAGCAAAACCGCGACCATGTTCACCCGCTCTCGCACTTTCAATGGCAGCATTTAAAGCGAGTAAATTGGTCTGTTCGGCCACCTGCGAAATGGTTTCAATAATGCTACTGATATTATTGCTGTCGGCGGCCAAGTGCTCGATCACGGTTCGAGTATCATGGATCTGTTGCGACATAGCGCCAATTTTAGTGACTATGCCATTCATGATTTGATCGCCGCGCTTAGCAGAACTTTGGGCAATATCAGCTGCCTGCGCAGCGCTCACCGCATTTTGCGATACGGCTTGTACGCTTGAAACCATCTGCGTCATCGCACTGGCGGCCAGTTCCGTTTGATGTTCTTGCTCTAACACGCCTTGTTTTGCCTGCTCACTGATGACCTTGATATCCGAGGCCACTTTTTTCATCCCTTCGCAGGTATCAGACAAAGATAAAATCGTGCGGCTTACATCCTCGCCCATGCGGTTGATACTATGCACGACCTTAATGAACACGCCCGCATCTTTCTCTTCTAATTGATAACTTAAATCCCCTTCGCCTAAATGATGGGCGGCGCGCTCAAGTTGTCTCAAATTACGAATTAATTTATTGATGTTGAACATTAAAATGGCGGCGAGCGCGCTTAAACACAAAATGGCAACAAAGTGCCCTGTGATCACCAAACAATAGAGGGGATAAATCAGCAACAATAGTGGCGCAAAGATAGAATTATATCCCATTGAATCCTTGTGACTTTTTTTAGAATCCATTTTTTACTCCTTTAAAAAACTGATATCGCGCCTTCATATAAAAACAAGAACGAATAAATGGAATAGCGCGTTAACTGAATATCGATCGAGTTGAATAGGTTAATCCTAGACGCTAACGGAAGAAGAAACAAAGCTAAATTATTTGAATTCGTCGCTGTTAAGCACATCCTTAAATTTGACCAAGATCACAGAGTTAACTAAGGGTTATGACTTTGTATTCCTATGTCGATTTTTTATTGATCGAGATCAGTATTTTAGCTATCGAATACCGCTAATTTAGCGAGGACTTTACAGGAAAGAGGATTTCAGTCATGGCATTTTGGTTAGATCTAATGTTTGGTAACCCCATAGGCTTACTTTCAATGATCGTTATCTTTAGCACAATAGGGATAGTGTCTTATATCACTTGGATGTTCATTGTGAAGTCGGCACCGAAACCATAGTTTTTGCTCCAGTTGTTCTTCATGTTTCTTGTATAAATGCAAAATCTAGGGGGTCTTATCACCCCCATTTTTTGTTGTCTCGCATGTTAAAAGTGCTAACTAAAACATAGCTAGCACTCATCCGAGTGGGGCTAAACACGCCTATGCTGCGTGTTTTCTGTTTTGTACTAATCCATTCAAAAATTGCGGGCGCGCCTTAATCAACGACTGCATTTCTTCTTGGCTCGGCTCACCTGCTGGCAAACGCAGCACATCACGGTTGAGGTACATACGCGCTTTCATGGCAATCTTATAGTCAGCGGTCGGTCCCTGAATTGCATAATGGCGCTCGTTACCGAGCTTTTCTAAGATGCAGGCATTTACTAGACTTTTTACAGCGGGTTCATTTTGCGGCAGAGTCAAAATCGTGGCGCCTTGAAGAAAGAATTCCCTCACTAAAGCTCGCTCAGCGGGATCAAGTAGATTCACTTTAGCTTCAATCGTCTCAATAACGCGCTTATCACTTAAATGACGGATAGACTCATCTAAGCCTAAATTAATTAATTGACTCAAAAAATAAGCGATAGAAACGATTAGACCTAATCCAACAAACTGTGCATGTTCTGGCACAAATTTATCGAGCGCCAGCACTGCCAGCACATTAGGGGGAATAAGAAGTAAGACAGAACAACTCACCATAAGCCACAGCATGACTCTAAACATCATTTTCTTTGGGCTAAAAAACTTAACTGAATCCAGCTTGAGTTTAAACATAGTGCTATCCCAGTGACAAAAAATTGAACTTATCGGCTAATAAGCAAATTTAATGCCACAAATGAAGACATATTTCGTTGATTTTATCTGCGAGAAAATGCACTTTCTGGATCTGTAGGTCTATGCTTATAAGCATCTCAAGCCGCTATTGCATAAAGAAAATTTAAGATGCTGACATTCTTTAGCCAACTTATCAAAAGCCCCATAGGCAGGCACCTTACCCTGTCTATTGTACTTTTTAGTTCTGTTATCACCTTAATCACCACTGCGTATCAGTTGATCAGTGATTATCGCAATGATGTCGTGCGTATCGATAGAGTATTTTCCAACATGGAAAAGGTGAACTTAGATGTGCTCGCCGCCAGTATTTGGGTTATTGACGAGCGGCTCATTAACACTCAGCTCAATGGGCTAATTCAGCTGCCCGATATTAACTATATTTCGATTAAAGATGACAGCGGCCAAGCATGGAATGCAGGCGAGCAGAAACAAGAACACTCCTTAGATAAAACCTTTCCTTTAGTCTATAAATCACCGACTGAAAACATCAATGTCGGCACACTCGAAATACAAGTCGATGTCGATGCTATCTATCAACGCTTGTATGATAAGGCCATTATCATTCTGCTTTCTAATGGCATTAAAACCTTCTTAGTGGCTGGGTTTATTCTATTTTTAGTGTGGTTCAACATTACTAAACACTTAGATAAACTCAGCCAATACTGCAAAAATATCGACATAGACCATGAATACGAGCCACTACAATTTGACCGTCATGAAAAAATTGATGAGTTTAAACAAGTCGCCGATTCCATCAATAGCATGCAAGTACAACTTAGAAGCTCATTTAGCGCCTTAAAGAATTCTAAGACGGAACTGCAAATAGCCTTAGAAGATAGAGAGCGGCTACTCAAGCTCGAACGTAGCTATAAAGAAGAGCTAGCAAGACAAGTTAAAGAAAGAACACTAGAGTTAGAACAATCCCTTAGCGCACTAAAACGAGCACAACAGGTTTTAGTTGAGCAAGAAAAAATGGCGGCCTTGGGTGGACTCGTGTCAGGGGTTGCACATGAGATAAACACCCCAATTGGCATTTGTTTGACGGCGGCAAGTGCGCAGCTCAGCCATATTGAAGAACTGATCGACCTGATCCACAGCGATCAAGCCACATTAGATGAGATAAATGAAATACTTAATGAGTACCAAGAAGAGACTGTAACTAATTTTGTGTAACTGCTTATCAAAAAGTACTCTATAGAGAGTCAAGGATAGGCAGATTACTCATGAACAACAAAGATATTGAAGCTTTTGCTAAAGAAGCAGCTAAAAGCATTAAAACACCTGAAGACTTAAATCAATTCAGTCAAATGCTTAAAAAGATAACGGTTGAGGCCGCCCTTAATGCCGAAATGGACGAGCACCTCGGCTATGATAAGCATCAAAAATCTACCTCAACT